>JBGVPV010000037.1:0-8988 GCA_045127215.1 Eubacteriales bacterium
ATTCTTCGCTACGCTAAAGCTCCGCTCAAGAATGACAACGAGAGAAAACGTCGCCGCGAAGGATCTCGTGGGGCGGCTTCGCTCAAGATGACACGCGGGTATTCGATAAGTTTTAGGTGAGACCAGGTATTAGGGGCTGAATGATTCAGCCCCGATTTGTTTGGAAGGTTATTTACGGTTTCTTTTCTTGGCGATCGATTTGTCTATCTCGTTGGCTATGGGATAATATATGGGGATAGTGGTGAACAGTATCCAGGTGGGATGCCATATTCCGAATTTCATGCCGCAATACAAGTATATAGTAGTTGCAAGAACGGGATAAGCGAAGTGACTCAGGCGTCTGGCGGAAATACATTCGAGGACGCTGTAATAGATCGGAATGGTGACGAACAGTATCCAGGCAACGTGCCATTCGTGTGTGATAGAGCCGATGAATAGAAAGATTGCCGCCACGATTATTGGATAGGGAACTGAACGGAAAATGCTTATTGTTTGGCGTTTAGCTGCGGTATTATTTTTGCCGTTGCAGTTTTTGTCTTCTGTGGTATTTCCGGCTGTATTTATGGAGTTTTCGGGGGTATTCTGATTCTTGGGGTTATCGACGGTAAGTCCCACGAGTTCGTCAAGAGAGGTATTATACAGCTTTGCGAGGGCTATCATATTCTCCATATCGGGCAGAGTCTCGCCGTTTTCCCATTTGGAGACCGCCTGACGAGACACCATAAGCTGTTCGGCAAGCTTTTCCTGTGAGAGTCCGTGTTTTATTCTCAAATTCTTTAATTTCTCCGCAATATTAGTCATATTATTCTCCTGATGTGAGCAGTTGTGGGGAATACGTATTCCCGCTGTTGTAAATATTATATCACCGACAAGGGAAAAATGCAAGAGTATATACCTTTACAAGCCCCGCAACTATTGGTTGCGGGGGATAAATTGAAACAAATAAATATATTTTTTAAAATATATATTTATTTTTTTATAATAATATGGTATAATAAAATGATAAATGCTGTCAGGAGATTGAAAATGTCAAGATTATATTTTAAATACGGCGCGATGGGGTCGTCAAAGACCGCTCAGGCGCTTATAACCAAATTCAATTATGAAGAACGAAATATGAAGGTTTGGCTGATCAAGCCTGCTATTGACAAGCGCGACGGTGACAACATCGTGCGCTCGAGAATAGGTCTTTGGGCGGAGTGTGATACCATATCGACCGAGGACGACATTTTTGAGATATTTTCCGCGCGCGAGCGTGTTGACGTGGTGATTGCGGACGAGTGTCAGTTCTTTACTGCCGCTCACGTTGATCAGCTCAGGAAAATAGTTGACGAGTACGACATTCCCGTTATGTGCTTTGGACTTCGTGCCGACTTCCTCAGCCATTTGTTTGAGGGAAGCAAGCGTTTGTTTGAGCTTGCGGATTCCATTACCGAGATAAAGACGGTATGCTCTTGCGGTGAGAAGGCGATCATCAACGCGCGTCTTGACGGGGCGATGAACGTGGTTACCGAGGGTGCACAGATACTGCTTGGCGGTAACGACAGCTATATTGCTATGTGCCACAGATGTTGGCAAAAGAAGATCAGAGATCAAAAAAATAATACATAAAAGAAAGAGGTACAAAATGAAGCTTAGCGAAATACTTGCAAGATGTGATCATACTCTTTTAGCACAGACTGCTACGTGGGAGGACATCAAGGCGATCTGCGACGACGGTATCAAGTACTCTACCGCGTCCGTTTGCATTCCCGCGGCATACGTAAGAGAGGCAAAGGAGTACGTTGGAGACCGCCTTCAGATCTGCACGGTCATTGGTTTCCCGAATGGATATTCCACTACTGCCACCAAGGTTTTTGAGTGCGCAGACGCTATTAAGAACGGCGCTGACGAGATCGATACTGTTATCAACGTAGGCTATCTCAAGTCCGCGCGTTACGATGAGATTCTTGACGAGCTCAAGCAGCTCAAGGCTACTTGCGGCGACAAGATACTCAAGGTTATTATTGAGACTTGCTTGCTCACCGACGACGAGAAGGTAAAGATGTGCGAGATAGTTACGCTTTCGGGTGCTGACTACATCAAGACCTCTACGGGATTTTCCACGGGTGGCGCTACACGCGAGGACGTTGCTCTCTTTGCGGCAAACGTTGGCGCTGACGTAAAGATAAAGGCGGCAGGCGGTATTGCCTCTCTTGAGGACGCTGAGGCGTTTATAGCGCTTGGTGCTGACAGACTCGGTACAAGCCGTATCGTAAAGATCGCTAAAAACCAGACCGACCACAGCGGTTATTGATTGAATTGAAAGGAGAATTACTATGTCACAGCATACACCTCATATAAAAGCTACAAGCGCGGATTTTGCCCCCACGGTACTTATGCCCGGAGATCCTCTGCGCGCTAAATTCGTTGCGGAGAACTTTCTTGAGAACGCGCGCCTTGTAAACAACGTGCGCGGCATTCAGGGATATACGGGAACTTACAAGGGCAAGCCCGTATCCGTTATGGCAAGTGGAATGGGAATGCCCTCCATCGGCATTTATTCCTACGAGCTTTTCAACTTCTTCGGAGTTGAGAACATCATCAGAATCGGCTCTGCCGGCGGTCTTGCAGAGAGCATTCAGCTCCGCGACGTTATCATTGGTATGGGCGCTTGCACTAACTCCTCCTATCAGGAGCAGTACGGTCTTGGCGGAAATTTTGCGCCTATCGCAAGCTACGAGCTGCTTGAAAAGGCTGTTGAGGAAGCAAAGAAGATCGGCGTAAGATACCAGGTTGGTAATCTTTTGTCCTCCGACGTATTCTACAACGCAAACCCCAATTTCAACGACGGTTGGTACAAGATGGGCGTTCTCGGCGTTGAGATGGAGGCGGCGGCTCTCTATATGAATGCAGCGGCTGCCGGAAAACGCGCGCTTGCTATATGCACGGTTTCCGACCACATTATTCGCGGCGAGGCACTTGATGCTGACGCGCGTCAGAACACGTTTACAGATATGATGGAGATCGCGCTCAACGTTGCTATCTCTATGTAATTTGGAGTAATTATGGATAAGAAGACTGTTGATATGCTCGTTTCTCGTGCCGTAGAGGCAAGAGAGAAGAGCTATTGCCCCTATTCTGGCTTTGCAGTAGGCGCGGCGCTTCTTTGTGAGGACGGTGAGTGTTATACGGGGGCTAACGTAGAAAACGCCTCCTACACCCCTACGATCTGCGCTGAGAGGGTAGCATTCTTTCAGGCGGTACACGAGGGCAAGCGCAAGTTCTCTGCAATAGCGATAGTTGGCGGCAAGGCAGACGAGGCGCTCTCGTCTTTCTGCGCCCCTTGTGGCGTGTGCAGACAGGTGATGTCTGAGTTTTGCGACGGCGATTTCATTGTTATTCTTTATGATGGCAAAACTGCGGCTACTTACACGCTCGACGAGCTTCTTCCTCTCCGTTTTGGACTCTGAGCCCAAATAAAGAAAGGAATTTTTGAAAATGTTTGAAAATATTTTACGTCTTATTGAGGCGTATCACAAAATAATTATACACCGTCACAAAAATCCCGACGGTGACGCGCTCGGAAGTCAGCTTGGACTTTATCATATGATACGCGATTCTTTCCCCGAAAAGAGCGTGTATATGGTTGGTGATATGACACCGAGATACGCGTTTATGGTAGACAGGGAAATGGACGAGCTGTCTGACGAGGATTTCAGCGGCGCGCTCTCTATCGTGCTTGACACCTCTGCAAAGACTCTTATCTGCGACGACAGATACACGCTGGCGTCCGCAAGCGCACGTCTTGACCATCATATCTTCGTTGAGAAGATAGCGGACGAGGAGGTTACCGATACGTCCTTTGAGAGCTGTTGCGGTCTTATCACGGCTATGGCTATCGAGTGCGGACTTACCGTGTCTGACGTAGCGGCAAAGGCGCTCTACACGGGAATGATCACGGACTCGGGACGCTTCCGTTACGATTCCACAAGCGCACAGACCTTCAGAATGGCGTCCTTCCTTATGGAAAGAAAGTTTGACACGTCGGATATTTACAGAAATCTTTATTCCGATGAGCTGTTCTTTATCCAGCTTCGCGCAAAGTTCGCGCTGAAAATTCAGACCACGCCCCACAAGGTTGCTTATATTTACACAACTCTTGACGAGGCGGCAGAGTACGGCGCGGACACCTTCACGCTCTCACGCGGAATGGTTAACGTAATGTCCGAGATTAAAGGCATTGAGAGCTGGGTAAACTTTACTGAGAGTGAGAATGGCGTTATGTGTGAGATACGCTCCAACTGCCACAATATCAATCTCATCGCCGTTAAATACGGCGGCGGCGGTCACCAGAAGGCAAGTGGCGCGACCCTTGCCGACAGAGACGAGGCAATGCGTCTCTTGGAGGACTTGAACGCACTATCCGGAGGAAACGATGAATCTTGAAATTAAACAGACAATATTACAGAAGATAAAGGATTATCAGCGGATAATCATCTTTCGCCACAAGCGCCCAGACGGTGATGCGGTTGGCTCTACGATGGGACTTGAGGGCATACTCAAGCTGAGCTTTCCCGAGAAGGAGATATATCTTTCCAACACCGATTACGCTGAGTACGTAGGATTTCTCGGTGAGCCTCGAACAAAACTTGATGACGCTCTTTTTGAGGGCGCTCTCGGTATCGTACTTGACACGGCTACCAAGGACAGAGTATCGGATCAGAGATTTGAGCTTTGCCGTGAGGTCATCAAGATAGATCACCATATCCCCACGGTAAATTACGGAGATATTCAGTGGATCGAGGAGGAGCGTTCCTCTACTTGTGAGATGGTGGCGGATTTTTACAACACCTTCTCTGACGAGCTGAAGCTTGATACACGTACCGCTACCTGTATTTATACGGGTATGGTAACCGATTCGGGACGCTTCCGTTTCCGCAGTGTTTCGGGTGAGACCATGCGTCTTGCGGGTGTTATACTCGACAAGGGTGTGGACACCGACGTGCTTTACGCAAATCTTTATATGAAGAATTTTGAGGACTTTAAGTTCCAGTCTTACATCTACAAGAAGATGAAGATCAGTAAGAGTGGCGTGGCGTACGTTTACGTTGACGAAAAGGTAAGACGCCGCTTTGGACTTAGCTTTGAGAATGCCTGCGCGTGCGTTTCCTACATGGATTCCATCAAGGACAGCCTTATCTGGCTTGCGTTTATCAAGGGTGAGGACGGAACTATCCGTGTTCGTCTGCGTTCGAGATTTGTAACCGTCAGCGAGCTTGCAGAAAAGTACGGTGGCGGCGGACACGCCTGCGCGGCAGGTGCGGCGGTTAAGAATGCGGCGGAGATGAAGAAGCTTGTTGCCGAGGCTGACGAGCTGCTTGCAAAATACAAGGCGGAAAACGAGGGCTGGTTATGAGAATTCTGATAACGAATGACGACAGTAAGTCCTCTCCCGTGCTTCCCGCGCTCGTACGTTGGGCAAGAAAGCTCGGCGAGGTTACCGTGGTAGTACCTAAGACCGAGCAGAGCGGAAAGAGTCAGGCGCTTGAATTTACTCACGCGGTTGAGATCAAGCAGGTACAGATCGCTGATGACGTTACGGTCTATGCGGTTGATTCCACTCCTGCGGATTGCGTGAGATTCGCGACGGTTGGACTTGGCAGGGAATACGACCTTATTCTTTCGGGAATAAACCGCGGATATAATCTCGGCTACGATATTTCTTATTCGGGAACGATCGGGGCTATTATGGAGGGCTCTCGCCTTGGCATCAATGGAATCGCGCTTTCGGCTCGTGAGGATTGCTTTGCGGAGGCAGTACCGAGACTTGATCAGGTGTTCGAGTATATAAACGAGCGCAAGCTGCTTGAAAAGCACGGCTGGTATAACGTAAATATTCCGCCCGAGGAAGCCTCGCAGATACTTATCACACATCAGGGCGGTGACTATTATACCGACAGCTTTCAGGATTGCGGTAACGATATGTATCTGCAATGCGGCGATCCCATCGAGCGTGAGTTTGACGATAACAGCAGAGATATTGACGCTGTGCGTAACGGATTTATATCTATAACGCCGCTTGAAGTGTCACGCACAAATATGGCGGTCTTTGAAGAATTGACTCAATAAACAAAAAATCTGAGTGATATTCACTCAGATTTTTTTGTTTTATGCTGCTGCGTAGAGCTTTGAGAGATCTACGTAAGCAAGTGTTACGATGTAAGTCGCAATTTGCGCGGTCTCGGCAGAGCTTGTCGCGCGGAACTCGGCTCTGATGACGGGAACGTAAGGCGTTGGGTTGTAATTGTACTTGCTGGATATCGTGCCGCCGCCGGTAATATTTCCGAACATTTCTCCCCATCCGCCGTAGTAGTTGAGGTATTCCTGGAAATCGTTGTAGTGGTTATACGTGTAGAATACGAACTTTTCGTTGGGATCGATTATTCTGTTACCGTTTATGTCGTAGCGCGTATAAACTATTCTTGCCGCGCCTCGTACTATCTTATTGCCGTTATTATAGGGCGCCGCGGAATACGAGGGGTCGCAGTCCGTGCCCGTTGTGCCGATGTCTATCTCGTAATAATAAAGGTCGCCGCCGCAGCCGCTGATACGCGGAAGTACGGGCTCATAGGGATATTTGCGTGTATCTCCGCTGAATGAGGAGTTGTTACAGCGCAGGTATTTTCCCCAGGGACTACTTGACGGAGATCCGCTTTTGCTTGCGGTATAGTTTGCGGGGATCTCACCAAATGCGAGCAGATACGCCGCAACCTCTTCAAGAGTGACGTATGCGCCGCCGCGGAATATTTTGTTTACTACCTTACCCTCACTGTCAAGAATAAAATAGGTATTCTTGTCCGCGGAGTAGAAGCAGGAGGTGTTTCTGAGATATTTGCCGTCCTGCATGGGACGGTTCTGAGCGATCGTAGGCTCCTGATCCTGCTCGGCAATAGAGCCTGATATCAGGTAATGCTTGCTTCTGAATTTTGCGTCGGATGCGCTGACCGCAGGGGTGTAGTTTTTATAAAATTCAGTTACGTTGATGTTGGTATAAGGGTCTTCGGTAATAACCGGTCCTTCGTCGAATTCGAGGCTGTCATCAGGCTTCTGATCATCAGGCTTCTGATCATCGGGTTTTTGATCATCGGGTTTTTGACCGTCCGGCTTCTGATCGGCGTTACTATTGCTGTTGGTGTTATTATTGAGATCTTCAACTACGTTGTCTTGAACGTCATTATTCAGAAAGCGGTCTAATATAGAATTATCACAGCCCGTGAATAAGATAAGAGCGGCTAATAATAGCGCTATCAGTTTCTTCATATTGAATCCCCTTTATTTTTTACTGCATATATTATACTACAAAAAAATACAAAATTCAATAGCGTCATCATAAAATATCAAAAAGATATTGAAAGGACCACGCCCGAGGGCGTGGTCCTTATTTTTTTAATAAAAACTATTCAGTTATTTATTAATTAAGCAACGGGCTGGTATACAACCTCGATAGCGGTTACACGAACCTGCTTACCGTCAGAGCCGTTCTTTACAGACTTGAGAACTACGGAGTTACCGTCAACCTCAATGGTCTTGTTGCAAACGTCGCCGGAAACACCGTCGATGTTGAAGAACGCGTATGTACCGGTCTGAGCGCTTACCTTAATGGAAACGATCTCATAGCCTTCGGGAACTGTGATAGTCATAGTTCCTGCGGGGGAGTCTGTTGCATAGATACGGATATGGTCGCCGTTGTATGCCTTACCGGTATTGTTACCGCCATTGATCTTAACGCTTACGATGTCGTCAAGATTAAAGCTCTGCTTTGTGGTGGAAGATGTCCAGCCGAGTGCAGTAATGAGTTCCTTTATTGTCTTGGAAGCAGTGATCTGCTCTACGGTAGGAGCAGCTTCGCCACATACGGAGCAAGTGCCGTTAACGAAATTGTGACCGGGAGCAGGTGTGCCAACCTTACCGCATACTGTGCAGAGTGTATCAGCTATGCAAGAGCCCTCTGTGAAAGTGGAGCAAACGTGTGCAACGTCGATAACTGTTACGCCGCCCTGTGCGATCTGGATAACCTCATTGTAAAGAGTTGCTGTACCGGTAACTGTTACCTGGTCGCCGATACCAACGAGTGTGCCTGTTCTGAATACGAGAAGTCTGTTGCCTGCCTCGTCAGCGATGTAGAAGGAGATGTTGCCGTACTGATCGTTCCAAGCCTGGTAGATATCGCAAACAGTACCCTTAACTACAACTGCTGTACCTTCAGCGGAAGCAAGAACCTCGGGAATGGACATTACGCCGTCACCAGCGGGAGGCTGGTAGTTGGGATCGGTCTCGCCGCACTCGCACTTGCCTTCAACGAAGTTGTGCTCGTGAGGAGGCTGATAGTTGGGATCCTCAGCACCGCACTCGCACTTGCCTTCAACGAAGTTGTGCTCGTGAGGAGCGGGAGTCTCACCTGTGGTTGCGCCTTCCCAAGTGAGATCAAGAATGGTGATACGGTCCTTGTTGCTGTTCTGTGCAGTAGGACAGTTGTTTACGATCTCAATGGTGAAGTCACCGGTTACGGGAGTCTCAAGAACCCACTCGTATGTGTAAACGGTGTACTTGTCGTTCTTATCCAGTGTAACGGAGAGAACGTCGGTGTACTTGTTACCGTTAGAGTCTGTAACTGTAATAGTTACAGAGAGAGCTGTATCGGTGAACATCTTAGTGTATTTGATAACTATCTTGGAAACACCGCCGTTGAGCGTGGGAGAAGTAAGGGAACCGGGAGCGCTGGTCTTACCGTTGAGGCAAATTGCCTTGAATGTGTTGTCCGCACCGATAACTGTGAACTGAGGGTTCATATCGGTAGTACCACCGCACTGAATTGCAGCGTTTGTGGATACCCAACCATTTGCGGTTGTGTATGTTGTTGTGTAAGAGGAGTCACCGTTGGGCTTGCTGGAGGGGAGTACGATGGTGTTGAAGTCAGCAGAACCGCCGCCAACAACGGGAGCTTCG
>JBGVPV010000038.1:0-20384 GCA_045127215.1 Eubacteriales bacterium
AGTTCGATAGGTCGGAGGTGTACGCACAGTAATGTGTTTAGCTGACCGATACTAATAGACCGAGGGCTTGAACTGTATTTTGCAGTTCATACCTATACTTGAGCTTGCTACTTCTTTGTTCAGTTTTTGATGACCATATTACCATATAAGTGCAAAAAACGACGATCGGCTCTGCCGGTCTTTTTTTGTGCTATTTTGAGTTCTTTTCATCGTTCACTCTGCTTTTTTCATATGATCGTTTTACGTATTGCGTATCCGACTGTTTGTCTGCGATTTCGGATATTACTTCATATTTGTTTTTTTCTTCTAGAGGGTAGAATTTTGGAATAATTAATGCTATAATCTATTAGTTGATTTTTTCTTACTTAGATAAGAGGTGTATATAATGACAAAAACCGACAAGACCGAGTTGTTCGAGTCAATGCCCGTCGGACGTGCGTTGCTTACTATGGCAATTCCCTGTATAGTAAGTCAGCTGATAACGATGCTTTATAATCTTGCTGATACTTTCTTTATCGGTTCAACAAACGATCCGTATAAGGTTGCCGCGGCGAGTGTTGTAGCTGTGCTGTTCTTTATGCTTAACGCTCTTGCTAATTTGTTTGGTGTCGGTGGCGGCAGTCTGCTGTCACGTTTGCTCGGAAAAAAAGACGATAAAAACGCAAAGCGCGTAGGAGCTTTCAGCGTATACGGCTCACTTGTGATTGCCGCTGTTTATTCCTTGCTCTGCTTTATTTTCTCAGAACCTCTTGCACGTCTTCTCGGTGCATCGGATAATACTATCGGTTATGCTACCAGTTATTTGTTTTGGGTAGTTGTAATCGGAGGTATTCCGTCTACGGTCGGTCTTACGATGTCGCATCTGCTCAGAAGCGCAGGCTATTCTAAGGAATCCGGCATAGGTCTTGCTATCGGTGGCATAACGAATATAGTACTTGACCCCTTGTTTATGTTCGTTTTGCTTCCAAGCGGGAACGAGGTAACGGGCGCGGCGCTTGCTACGCTGCTTTCGAATATAATTACACTTGTTTACTACCTATGTATATATTATAAACTCAGAGGGAAGTCTCCGCTCGCCTTGTCATTTTCAAATGTGCATATTGAACGGGAGCTGGTGATCGAGATACTTGCTATCGGTCTTCCGTCTGCGATCACGGCGTTGCTCGCTAATATCTCAGCCATTGTTAAGAACAATCTTACAGCGAGCTACGGTGATATTGAGATCGCCGCCTACGGCATAGTAATGAAGGCGGATATGCTTCCGCTTAATATCGGTATGGGATTATGTCAGGGTATGATGCCTCTCGTCGCTTATAACTACGCCGCGCGTGATTACGACAGAATGATGCGTTTCACAAAAGCGGCGCAGATGGCCGGTATGATTTCTGCTTGCTTCTTTATCGTGTTATATGAATTTTTTGCACCATCGATAATCTGGATGTTTATCCGTGACCAAGCGACTATTGCATACGGCGGAGCATTCTTACGAATTGCGTGTCTGGCTACTCCGTTTATGATATCGAATTTTCAGAAGATCTACGTTCTGCAGGCTATGGGAAAGGGAAAGGAATCGCTTATCTTAGGTATTCTCCGTCAAGGATTGTTTGCCATTCCAACATTGTTTATAATGAACTCCCTCGTCGGTCTTTACGGTGTCGTTGCATCTCAGCTTATTTCGGACGGGTTGACTTTTATTATTGCAACGATTATCTATCGCAGAGTGTATAATAAGTTGATCGCTGAGGCTGACGGTGAGATAATATAAATTTTATATATGAAAAGGTCGATTTGTTTTTCACAAATCGACCTTTTTGCTTTATATTACGATTACCGATACACCTTCCGGGATGGCGGTGATCTTTACTTTGTTTTGGTTAAGTATGTTTTTTGCTTTCATTATTGCTTCATCGATGCTTTTTGAGGGTATCGTATGCATTGCTTTTACTGTATCGTCGGGCATATTCGATACGTAGATGACGGTAGCTTTTTTGAGGATACGCAGCAGTATCTGCGGCTGCCATTGGTCAGGTATAGTCTGCTCACGCCCTCTTGCTGCTATCTCACGTCTCGTTTTGTCAGTGTCTTTTTCATCTGCTAAGGTGTGGTAGAAATGTTCTCCTCCCGTACCGTCGTCAGATGCAGCAAGCATAATGATTACACCGCCAACCCGAACGGTAGCTTCAGCTGCGGTCATCCCCTTTACAGCCTGATAAACGTTCTGGTCGAGCGGATAGCCGCCGTTGGTTGATATAGCTATATCACATTCAACTGCATCAACTGCACAGAGAGATGAGATGAAGTCGGTCCCATTTTTGTGTGCTTATAAGGTGTCGCCTGCGACGGCGTATATGGGTTCCTTCTTGGAGTTGAGCACGACGTTAACTATAAACGTGAGCTTTGCCTGCTTTGCTGCCCAGACCATATCCTCGTGTATTGGATTGCCTTCGAGTATTCCCGTTCTTGCATTTTTGTTTGAAATAAACTCGGAGCAGTGATTGGCAAGCACTGTCGTTCTGCCTGCTATTCCGGGAAGCACGCTTTTTCTTCCTCCTGAGAAGCCTGCAAAGAAGTGAGGCTCAATAAAGCCCTCTGCTACAAGCAGGTCTGCATCGTAGGCTATCTTGTTTATCTCGTACTGACAGCCCGAGGGAAGAGTACCGATGTTGACGAGCATCTCTCTTTGGTCGCAGTCGTGGACGTAAATGTTCTCGTTTTCTACAATATCCTTGCCGAATTTTCCTATCAGCTCATCCTTGGTCGTTTCTCTGTGACAGCCCGTAGCAATCGGTATCGTAATATTTGCGTTCGGATTTCCTTCTCTTATTTCCCGTAGCATATGAGGTATTATAACTTTGCTTGGTACGGGTCTGGTATGGTCGCTTGCAATTATTACGACGTTGTTCTTTTCGCGAGCAAGTTCGCTTAGCTTGGGACTTCCGATAGGATGCTCGAGAGCGTGTTTTACAAGCTCGTTTCCGTCATATTCCGCGGTATAATCTTCTATCGAAGATGTCAGTACCTCCGATAGCTCAGAATTGTCAAAGGTGTAGTCGAGAGTGCCTCTGCCGTAGGGAAAAGATAACTTTTTCATTGTTGCATCTTCTTTTTTTCGAGAATATTTACGATAATGGGAATGATTATCAGCTGAATTATGATGCCCGGAAGCGCATCAACAAAACCGCCAGATATAAACAGAGCTAAGGTAAAGGACTTTCCCGCTATTCCGAGGAGCAGCCACTTTGTCAGCCCCCAGACTATTCTGCCGCATATCATAGCAGATACGAGCGAGATGTATATCCTGGCAAGACCGTCGCGCTTGATGCGTTTATATACAGAGCCGATAACCGCCCCGTACGTACATAGCTCGAGCGCCATCCATACTGCGTTAGGATATAGAGGCGGCATACCGAACGTAACGCTACGAAGAAAGGGAAGTATCATACCTACACCGGCTCCGTATCCCGCGCCGCAGATAATTCCGCACAGAAGTACGGGTATATGCATTGGCAACAGCGTGTCGCCGATCTCTTTTATCTGACTCGTAAGCATCGGCAGAACCATTCCTATAGTTAAGAAGAGGGCTGTCATTACCAGCTTTTTCGTGTTTATTTTATTATACATAAAGCAATTCCTCCGCTATTAGTATACAGCAAATCTATCTTTACTTCAAGTAGTATGTGAAAAGAAAAAGGCGCTTCAGCTGAAGCACCTTTTTCAAAAGGAGAAAATCTATCTGTGCTGACATGCACGTCCTGCATCGATAGCGTAGTTGGATCCCGTGATAAAGGATGCCTGATCGGAGCAGAGATAGGTTATAAGATTGACTATCTCTATCGGTTCTGCAGCGCGTCCGAGAAGTGTGGGAGTTTTTGCCATAGCATCACGGGTGAGTACGGGTCCGGGGGATACTGCGTTGCAGCGGATGTTGTAGGGAGCGCCGTACTGCGCCATAGACTTCGTCATACCGAACATAAGTCCTGCTTTTGCCGTTGAGTAGTCGGCACTTCCGCCGTTGCCTCCGCGAGAGCCTACGGCACTGCCGAGATATATAATAACGCCTCCGCGTCCGCCGTCTATCATATCACCGATAAATGCACGCGTTATGTACATCGGCCCCTTTAGGTTTACGTCTATACCCCAGTCGAGAGCCTCGATCGGCCAGTCACGGAAGGATTCTTTTACCTTGTTTATTCTGCCCGAAGCACCTCCGGCACTGTTGATAAGAAAATCAACTCTGCCGAAAGTCTCCATAGCCTTGTCGCGTACGTTCATTATCTGCTCAAAATTGCGGATATCTGCCGAGACGGCGATAGTACGTCCGCCCTTTGCGATAATATCAGCGGCAACCTCGTCGATGCCCGCCTGATTGATATCGGTAAGAACGATACAAGCGCCCATCTCTCCGAAACGCTCAGCCGTAAGTCTGCCGATACCGCTTGCAGCACCGGTTATGACCGCAACTTTGTCGGTAAAGTCGAAATTAATAGGATCTGTATAACTCATAGGAATGACCTCCTTTTTTATATTCTGTGTATATGATAATCCCGTTATTGATAAAAATCAATATTCAGCGTATATACGTTTTGTACGTTGTGATATTTTTTGTGAAGAAATTCGGGATTAAACGGTAATATGATCAAGGCGTCAGCCTTGGATATCATCAAGTTTGCAGTAATTGCATATTATCAAGCCGAAGGAGAATGCACGCTGACGCGTGATGCCATACGCCTGCGGCGATAACATACACGACTGCGTCGTGATTACATACCAATCCTTCGGATTGGATAAAAAAATTCCGAGAACACTGTTCTCGGAATTTTTTTTGGCAGGGGCAGAAGGGCTCGAACCCACGACCCACGGTTTTGGAGACCGGTACTCTACCAACTGAGCTATACCCCTGTATTTTTCGTCCCGTGTATTATATCACACTTTCTCGCGTTTTGCAATACCTTTTTTAAAAAAAGTTAGTTTTTTGCGAAAATTTAGCAACCTTCCCCCTCTCGCGTCATCTTGAGCGAAGCCGCCCACAAGATCCTTCATGGCGACGTTTTCTCTCGCCGTCATTCTCGAGCGAAGTAACCACGCGAGATCCTTCACTTCGTTCGAGGATGACAACGCGTGGCTACATAGCGAAGAATCCCGAGAGAAAACGCCTTGCTCGAGAATGACAACATGGGGGCGGCACAGTCGAAACCCGTAGGGCAAACGGCTGTGCCGTTTGGATCTCGCGGAAAATATAAACTAATTGCACGTCGGTACAAAAATCCCCCGCCCTATCGGCATATCAAAGATATGCTCTTATATCCGTCGCCAGCTTTTGCTCAAGATTGATCAGTCTCTTTGCAATATCCTTGGATCTTTCGTCAGCCGCTTTATACTCGTTGAGATACTTATTAAGTGACTTCACTCCCATATTACAGCCGTCCGTCATGAGATCGGCAATGGTGTGATCGGATTCATTGACCGCCAGCTTCATCGTAGTCTTTACCCACGACATTCCCTTTGCCATAGGATTGGGATCTTTACCCTCGTCCTTATACTTTGCAAGCTGATCCTGTATCTCGGTATTAAGCTTTTCATGCTCGCTCTTGCACTCACAAAGGCATTTTTCAAGCTTATCGGCGCTCACGAATTTTATAACGTCGTCAATTGATGAAATTCCCATTTTTACCCCTGCGTCACATTCTCTGAGCAATCTTACTGTATCTTGTTCGATCATATTTTTTCTCCTTTTTAGTTTTTTTGCTACTCGTATTATTCCCGATTTTTTAAAAAGTATAATTTTATTTTTTGCCGAAGATACTAAACAAAAAATCAAGGAGAAAATTATGTGCACAGCTATCAGCTTAAAAGGCAAGCGCCATCTTTTTGGCAGAACGCTCGATCTTGAATGCTCTTATGGAGAGAACGTGGTAATCACGCCGCAAGAATTCGAGTTTCAATTCCGACACGTGAATAAGGAAAACTCACACCCCGCGCTTATCGGTACGGCGCATATCGCGGACGGATACCCTCTTTATTACGACGCGATGAATTCTTACGGTTTGTGTGCCGCCGCGCTTAATTTCCCGTCCTACGCCGTCTATCATAAGCCGCGGCAGGACAGTATCAATCTTGCCGCGTTTGAACTGATCCCCTATATTTTGTCGACCTGCAACACCCTTGACGCCGCAAGAGAGCGTTTGGGGAAAATAAATATCACCGACGAGCCGTTCGGCAAAGCTCTGCCAAGCACTCCTCTGCATTGGATATTTGCCGACAAAAACGGTGCGATAGCCGTAGAGCCGCTTGAGATCGGTCTGAAAATTTTTGACGATCCGTTTGGGGTGCTCACCAATTCCCCGCCCTTTGATTTTCACGCCACGCGCCTTACGGAGTTTCTCGGTCTTAACTCCTATCCCTCTCAAAACTCCCTCTTTCCCGACGCTGATTTGTATGAATACTCACGCGGAATGGGGGCTATGGGGTTACCCGGCGATTTCTCCTCGTCGTCACGCTTTGTCCGCGCGGTATTTGCAAAGGCGCACTCGCGAGCGGTTGAAAACGGCAACGACGTCAGCCGATTTTTTCACGTCATAGGCACGGTATCCCAGCCCAACGGCTGTACGGTAACAGATGAAGGTGTACCCATTCGCACGCTCTACACCTCGTGTGCTGACGCGGACGCGCTGACCTATTATTTCACCACCTACGACTGCCGCCGCATCCGCGCCGTCCGAATGGATCAAGAGAATTCGTCAGGCTCCTCACTCACGGTATTCTCTATGGATGGCAAAGAAGACGTATTATATTTAAATTAATTCAAATATGGTTGTTTTCCGCTTCGAAATATGCTATAATAAGCTAAAATCAAAAAAGAAAGAACGGAAAAATCAATGCACTTAAACAGCAAAACCTCAGCAAAGCGCAATTTAATGCTTGCGCTTGGCATATTCTCAATGATCTTTGCGGGCGTAATTTACGCCTGGTCTATCATAAAAGCACCTTTGGCGGACGAATTCGGTTGGAGCGCGTCCGAGCTTGCTCTCAACTTCACTCTTACCATGTGCGCGTTTTGTCTTGGCGGTTTCCTTGGCAGTATTTTATCAAAAAAGATAGGTGTAAAGCTATCCACGGTGGCGTCGGGTATTGTTGCAGGTATGGGATTTGTGCTTACGGGAGCACTTGGGGCAAGATCGCATATCGCTTTGCTTTATCTGACCTACGCGCTGATGGCAGGCGGCGGCATCGGAATAGTTTACAACGTTATAATATCCTCGGTGAACGCTTGGTTTCCCGACAAAAAGGGCTTGTGCTCCGGCTGTCTTATGATGGGATTCGGCGCCAGCACCCTCCTTCTCGGCAATCTCGCCTCACTCCTGTTTGACGTGATCGGATGGAGAATGACGTATATACTTCTCGGAGTTTCCCTTTGTCTTGCGCTTGTGATCACCGGCATTTTTATCAGCCGTCCGGGACAAAACGACGCTCTCCCTCTCCCCGCCCCCAAGGATACAAGCCGCAAGGGTGAGGATTTTGAAATACGCGATTATTCCCCCACGCAAATGCTCAGACGCGGCAGCTTTTGGAGAGCGTTTATTCTCCTGATCTGCCTTACCGCCGTCGGCAGCTCGGTCATCAGCTTTGCGCGTGATCTGGCCCTCTCCGTAGGTGCCGAGGCGGCACTTGCCACTACGCTTGTGGGCGTGCTTTCGGTTTGCAACGGTCTTGGCAGAATTCTCACGGGAAAAACCTTTGATCTTATCGGCCGCAGAAAAACCATGATCGCGGCAAACGTCCTCACCGTGTTTGCGGCGGGGATCACGCTTATCGCGATCTATACCCACTCACTTCCCTTGTGTATCATAGGACTTTGCCTCACGGGCATATCCTACGGCTCTTCACCCACGATCTCAAGCGCATTCTCCTCTGCCTTCTACGGCATGAAGCATTTTGCAACGAACTTCAGCATTATGAACTTCAACCTTATGATCGCATCCTTTGTTGCAACCGCATGCTCAAAGCTTCTTGAGCTTCAAGGAACGTACACCGCTCCCTTTATCCTTCTGCTTGTGCTGTCCTGTACGGCTCTCGCGCTCAACTTCAGCATCAAAAAGCCATAACATTTTTCATAAATAAAATTGCCGCGTACTTATCTTCAGTACGCGGCAATTTTTATATCATTTCCTCAACTATTTTACAAATATCTGCACTTACCTCATCGGGTGTACGGTATCCGTTAACGACGTGAATGTTATCGGTAGTTTCAAGATCCTTGATAACCGCGAGGAACTGATTTCTCACTCTCGTCAGCGTCTCTGCGTTCTCGTATATCTCAACCGACTCTCTGCCCCTTGAAATTCTCTCAAGACTCTGTTCGGGCAAAAGATCGATATACACGCAAACGTCGGGGCGGCGGATCTCGGGGCAATCAATATTCATAGTCTTTACCCACTGATAGTCGGTAGCCTGTCCCTGATATGCGAGCGAGGAGTAATAATAGCGGTCGCAAATAACGTCCACGCCTGCATCAAGAAGCGCCTCGATTCCCACCTCTGCCGTAATATTATGGGCAATTCTGTCCTGCACGAACATCACCGCCATCTCGCACTCGCTCTTCTTGACCTTTCCGCCAAGTGCCTCACGAAGTGCCTTACCCGTGGGAAACGGAGTGGGCTCTGCGGTTATGTACGTTTTTCTGCCCATAGCTTCAAGCCATTCGGAAAGCATCTTTACCTGCGTGGTCTTACCCGAGCCGTCTATTCCCTCAAAAACTATAAAAAGTCCTCTGTTGTTCTTCATATTTACTCCTACCGTTACAAAAACTTATTTTAATCTGAGCGTGATCTCACCGCCGCTCAGCGTCACTTTTTCTCCGTTATCCAGTTCTACGCAAAGCGCGCCGTCATCATCGATAGCCGTAGCAATTCCCTCACTCGCCATACCTTCTCTTATAAAGGTCACTCGCTTACCAAGCACCGCCGAGCGTTCCCTGTATTCCCGCATATATGAGCGGTCACCGTGGGATGCGCAAAGGCAAAGATCGTACAGCTCGCAGGCTATCCGCTCGCATATTTTCACCCTATCCACGCGCTTGCCGATAGAGCCTGCGATACCGCGAATATCCTCTGGGAAATCCTTGGTGCTGACATTCACTCCTATTCCGATAGCGGCGTAGGTTTTATCGCCCACCAAAAATGACTCGGCAAGTATTCCGCATATCTTCTTTCCGTCAAGCAAAATATCGTTTACCCACTTGATCTGCGTTTTTCCTCGCGTGAGGTGATCCGTACCTCTGAGCACAGCAATTGCCGCCGCTGAGGTAAGCCCTGCGGTATCGGGAAAATCCTCCCCGATCTCAAGCAGCAAGGTCATATATATACCCGTATCAGACGGCGAATAAAAGCTTCTGCCAAGCCGTCCGCGTCCTGCGGTCTGTCTTTCCGCCACGAAAAGCGCGGGGGCATTCCCACCGCATTCCGCCCATCGACGAGCCTCGGCGCTGGTTGAATCTATCTCATCGGCAAACGCCACAAGTATTCCACGCTTACTAAGTCTTTTGGAGTCACATATATCTTCATATCTGCGTTTAGAAAACAAGGGGATAAACATTCTGAAAAAACCTCCAAAAAACCTTATCGACACACCGCCGCAGAATAATTATAACACATTTTTTTCACCTTTTCAATAAAAATAAAATTTTTTAGATATTTTATTATGTAATGTAGGATTTATGTTGCTTTTTTCTGCACTTTGTGGTATAATTAATCTGGATAATGGTATTTTAGTGCCAAATGACCCAAACTCATCGGAGGCTTTCTCTATGACAGACACAAATTCATCAAAACGCATAATTCTCGCCTCCGCTTCTCCTCGCCGCAAGGATATCCTCGGCAGTATGGGGGCGCAGTTTGAGATCCTCGTTGCAGATGCTGACGAAAGCTCGGATATTACCGATCCTGAGCTACTCACACGTGAGCTTGCGCGCCGCAAGGCAGACGCCGCCCTGGAGATACTCAGATCAAGGGGCGAGGCTGACGGCGCGATAATCATTGCCGCAGATACGGTAGTCGCGTGTGAGGGCAAGATACTCGGCAAGCCGCGTGACCGCGAGGACGCCATAGGTATGATAAAGCTGCTCAGCGGCAACACGCACGTTGTGGCATCGGGAATTGCCGTATGCGTAGACGGTGTTATCAAAACCGATTGCAGCATCACAAAGGTCAGAGTTGACGATATTCCCGATAGTGAGATAGTAAAATACGTTGACAGCGGCGAGCCTTACGACAAAGCAGGCGGCTACGGCATTCAGGGTAGCTTTTCACGTTGGGTAAGCGGTATCGACGGCTGTTATTTCGGAGTCGTAGGACTCCCCGCAAACAAGCTCTCAAAGCTTTTCTTTGACTGCGTGGGTGCATATCCCGACAGCATTTAACAAATCAACAAATTAAAGCTCAGGCTTTAAAATCCATAAAAAATTTGGGAGAAAGGAGCATATTATGGCAAAGATTTTCGGCATGGATCTTGGCACGGCAAACACGCTGATCTGTGAGAAATCCAAGGGAATAATCCTCAGAGCGCCGTCGGTCATCGCCGTAAGCGACGCAGACCGTGAAATAGTTGCGCTTGGCGCGTCCGCTAAAAATATGCTCGGCAAAACTCCCGAGGGCATCACGGCGTACCGTCCGCTCAAGGGCGGCGTTATAGCCGAATACGAGGCGGCGTCAAAAATGGTGCGCGGATATCTTGAGCACGTTCACGCCTTTTCCCTTTTCTCCCGCCCCTCGATAATAGTTTGCATTCCCCACGAGGCAACGGGAGTTGAAAAGCGCGCGCTCGAGGACGCCATCTTTGAAGCAGGCGCACGTTCGGTAGCGCTTGTTGACGAGCCTATTGCGGCGTGCATCGGCACGGGTATAGGCGTTGGCGGCAGACGCGGAAGCATGATAGTCGACATTGGCGGAGGATCGTGCGAGATCGCGGTCATCAGCCACGGCGGAATAGTCAGCGCAAGCTCCCTGAAGGTAGCGGGAGACAGCTTTGACGAAAATATCGTTGAATACATAAGACAAAATCGCGACACACTCATAGGTATTGCCACCGCGGAAGAATTAAAGCGCGCCTGCGGCTCTGCCCACCCCGCATACGATCGCGGCGAATATAGGATCGCAGGACGCAATCTCCTCACGGGTCTTGGCACTATCCTCTCCGTGTCCTCAGCGGAAATAAGAGCGGCGGTCGCCGAACCGCTTGAACAAATAACAGACGCTATCAAGCGCACTCTTGAATCCACGCCCCCCGAGCTTTCCTCGGACATTTACGACCACGGAATAATGCTGACGGGCGGCGGCGCAATGCTACGCGGCACAGACCGTCTCATCAGCGAGCGCACGGGAATCAAGGTAAACACCGCCAAACGTCCGCTTGAAGCGGTATGCCTTGGAATATCAAGGATAATCGAAAGCGAGGATCAGCTTGGAGATCTGCTCAGATACCGTGGCAGATAAGCAAGGGATCTCTCGCGCCCAAAGATCACTCGTATCAGGGAGAAAAGAAATTGAAATTTGTAAGATCTAAATTTTTTATAGTCTCGGCAATAATCGCGGTGATACTCGTGCTTGTTCCCACCCTGCTGTCCGCATTCGGAGGGGTGGACATAGTAAGAAGCGCGCTTCAGACCGTAGCTAAGCCGTTTGAGTGGGGCGTGGGTCAATTCGCCAAAGCCACCGACGGTTTTATCTCGGCGTTTACCAAATATGACGATCTGCTTCGGGAAAACGAACAGCTCCGCGCCGAGCTTGACGAGCTCAGGCAAAGTGCCGCGGACAACGAGGCGATAAAGAGCGAGAATGAATGGCTTAAGAGTTATCTTGAGCTGTATCAGAAAGACCCGGGGCTGATGCTCTCCGACGCTCAGATAATTTCATACGAGGCAGGAAACTACTCCACCGTGCTCACTCTTAACAAGGGTGCGGTACACGGAATTAAGAAAAATATGCCCGTCATCACCTCAGACGGAGTGCTTGGCTACGTCAGCGAGGTCGGACTTGATTGGTGCCGTGCCAAGAGCATAATAGAAACCTCAAGCGCCGTCGGTGTTTACACCGACAGAACGGGCGTGCTTGGTACGGTCGAGGGCAATCTTGAGCTCCGAGGGGACGGCAAGTGCCTTATGCGCTACTCCTCAAATGCGGACATCAAGGTGGGTGACCGAGTCTATACCAGCGGCTCGGGCGGCATATACCCCTCGGGACTTCTCATAGGAAGCATAGTTTCCATCGAGGCGGACGAGATCACGCGCAATCTGCTTGCGGTAGTCGATCCCGCCGTTGACTTCTCCTCTCCTGACGATATATCACGTGTAATGATAATATGCGGCTACAAGGGAGGCAACACGTAATGAATAGAGCACGTCCCTCGCGCACGGATAAATCGCTGATATTGCGGCGCGTGCTGATATACGGTGCCGCGATATTCTTTCTTGGAATATTTCAATGCGCGTTTTTCTCTCGGCTCAAGCCCTTTGGCGCGACTCCCGATTTGATAATATGCGCCGTATGTGCCATACTTTTGACAGACGACAAATACACCGCGCTCGTATGCGCCGTATGCGGCGGATATTTTATAGACGCCATAGGCGCCGTTCCGCCCGGCTTTTCCCCTATCGTTTACGTACTTGCGGTTGCGCTGACGGCATCGATAGCACAAAAACTGCTGCCGCGCATTCCGTCATTTCTTATCCTGCTTTTGCCGTCTCTTGCGGTAAGAGCAGTATTTACATACGTCGGACTTTCTCTGACGTTTGGCAGTATTGCCCCTCTCTCATCGCTGACGTCGGTGATATTCCCCGAGGCAATTTCTACTATTTGCTTGTCCATCCCCGTATATTTACTCATAAAGCTGTGTTATCTCCCCATAAGATCGAGGAATAAATTCGGCTTTTAACTCCCTTTTCTAAAGAGGCTATGCTTATGAACACAAAAAGACTCGAGCTGTCAGTTGACAGCGAAACCGGCTTTCTCCGCGAGGACGACGCCACAAAATATTTTTCCACGTTCGGTTGGTTCTGCTTTATCTTCTGCCTTGCGCTGTTTCTCTCTCAGGAGATCATCGCAACCGCGGTATATTATCTTCTGCCGGGCGTGTATAACCACTATCTTTTCTCCAACCTGCTTTCGTTTGTAACACTGTATGCGATCGCGCTTCCCATAGCGAATCCCATACTCAAAAAGCTTCCGTCCGTTACTCCCCTTAAGGAAAAGGTAAAGCCTTCCACCTTCATCGGAGGATTTTTCGTAGCCTATCTTACGATGTACGCAGGAAATCTCGTAAGCGTATATCTTATCGAGCTTATATACTCCGCAAGCGGAAATATGCTTGAAAACCCTCTCGAGCAGAGCGTTGACGCCACTCCCTTGTGGGCAAACGTGCTGTTTGTGGCGATACTTGCCCCCATTCTTGAGGAGCTTGTTTTCAGAGGAATGATCTGCAAACGCCTGCTCGCGCTTGGAGAAGGCTTTGCGGTGGTTTTCTCGGGCATATTCTTTGCTATGCTTCACGGAAATCTCTATCAGCTCTTTTACGCGTTCACCCTTGGCTGTCTGTTCGGACTTATCTACGTAAAGACAGGTAAGGTGATCTACACAATTATTTACCACGTATTCATCAACTTTATAGGAACTGTGGTAACCACGATCATCAACAAATACGTAAGGCTTGAGGAGGTAGTAGAGCTTCTCTCCGATGAGAACACCGTCAATGCCCTTATGAATAACGATATCACCCCCATACAGCCCTACTTCACCGATATCATCATTATCTCAATTTACTCAATGGTGATCTACGGCTTTATAATAGCGGGCGCGGTTATCTTGATCACAAACTTCAAGAAGATCAAATTCCAGTCGGGCTTGCTTCCTCCCCCTAAAAAGTCCCGTATGAGTATCATATTCCTCAACGGCGGTATTGCGGCGGCTATCGCGATACTCGTTATAAGAATGATACTTCCGCTCATTCTCTGATTTGAACTATACAAAAAAATACGAAAGGAGATCCATGCACCATGCGTTATGAAAAAACTGCTAATACCAACCTCAGATACGCTGTGCTTTCGATCTCCTTTTGCGTTATTTGTCTGGCTTTTCTCATAACTCTCGGGGTAATACAAATAATCGGCACAGATGCCGAGTACGACGACGCTACCGTCCGTACGGTCACAGTCTCAGGCTTGCGCGGTGAGATATACGATTGCCGCGGCAGACTTATCGTGGGAAACTCCACCGACTACGACCTCATTTACGAATACGGCGCTATGCCCGAGACCTATAAAGAGATAAACGCCGAGCTGCTCGACGTAATCGACACGCTGGAGCGTACGGGAAACTCGGATAAGTTAACTAAGAACTATTTCCCCATCGTCGGTGACTATCCCGACGTCAGTTACTCACAGGCGGCGCAGGACAAGGAGTCAGTCGAATATTATCAGCTCACAAAGGTGCTCTCAAGGCTTGAGCTTGATTCAGACACGGACGCTCAGACACTTGCAAAGCATTACATCACCAAATATAAGCTCTCCGATGAGCTTTATTCAAAAGAGCAGATACGCACGCTGATGCGTCTGTGGTACGAGATGGAGCGCGCGGATTTCGGCAGCTTTGCCTCATACACTATTGCCCACAGCGTTGATATGAGTATAGTGACTCGCATTGAGGAGCGAGGCATTGAGGGCGTTACGGTAAAAGCAATTACCGAGAGAGTATATCACTACCCCGGTATCGCCACCCACATTCTCGGCAGAGTCGGAAAAATAACCGCCGAGAGCGCAGACCGCTACGACGCGCTCGGATACCCCATGGACGCTATCGTGGGAGTTTCGGGCTGTGAGCTTGCGTTTGAGTCTATACTGCGCGGTCAGGACGGCAAGAAGGTGATACGTCTTGACGACGACGGAAACGTAATAGAGGAATACTACGAGGTCGAGCCAAAGAGTGGAAACGACGTGTGGCTGACCATTGACATAGAGCTTCAGATGGCGGCAGAAGCAGGACTTGCGGACAGCGTTATCGCAACGGGCACGGCAAAATACGGCTCTATCTGCGCAACAGACCCCAAAAGCGGAGCAATACTTGCCATCGCCTCTTATCCCTCTTACGACGTAACTAAGCTCGCCGATCAGGACTACGTCGACAGCGTCACAGCAAACGGAGCGTGGCTTAATCGTGCGCTTCAGGAGACCTACGCCCCCGGATCTACCTACAAGATCGGAGTGGCACTCGCGGCGCTTGAAAATAACACCATTAACACCTCAACCACGTTTACCTGCAATCACGTATATCCTTATCTGCATCAGCCTACCTGTCTCGGAACGCACGGCAGTACCGATATATTTGAAGCGATACAGGAGTCCTGCAACATATTCTTCTATACCCTCGGACACCGAATGGGAATAGAGTCTATCACCGATTACACCCGCCCTCTCGGTCTTGGCACAAGCACAGGAATTGAGCTCGGCGAGGAAATAGGAACGGTGGCAGGCCCCGATTTTGCAAGCTCCTGGGGAGCAGGTAACGACGTATCCGCGGCGATCGGTCAGTCAGACCACGCCTACACCCCCTTGCAGCTCAGCGTGTATATGTCAAGCATTGCAAACGGCGGTACGAGATACGGAGCGCATCTTTTGGACTCTGTGCGTAGCTTTTACTCCAAGGATATCATAGAGTCACACGTTCCTACCGTGCTCGACAGAGTTGAATTTTCGAGCTCAACGCTCGACGTTCTGAAAGAAGGTATGCGACGCGTGGTTTATAACAACGACGAGATAAAGTGGAGATTTCAGAACGTTCCCGTAACCGTAGGAGGCAAGACGGGTACGGCAGAAATAAGCGGCAAGCTTGATACCGCGCTTTTCTCAGGATTTGCGCCGCTTGATGACCCCGAGATCGTAGTTACCTGCGTTATCGAGGAGGGCTTGCACGGTTACTACGCATCCGGCGCCGTTGCGAAGGTTATGGAAGAATATTTTAAAAACAATCAATAATTCCCGCAAATTTAGTTTTATAAAAAAATTATCAACGCCGCAGGAATAACGTCTTAGCAAACGCACTATCCGTTTCCTGCGGTGCTATTTTTTCCTAAAATTTATCGTATTACGATAAATTTTTATTGACAAATGGAAAAATATGCGCTATAATAAGGATAAAGTAATTTTCCCGGAGGTAGACAATGAAATTATCTTTATCCTCACTTATACGAATGGTTCTTATCATTCTTATCGTTTCAACGCTTGCGATGTGCTTGTTCTGGGCACCGCACGCCGTTGACTACGCGCTCGGCTTTATATCCCCAGAGATGACGGATATCGCGCGTCCTCTGCTTTTCACGGTCGGCACGCTTATGTCCGCACCGCTGTTTATAATTTTTATAATTTCCTTCAAATTCTGTTCCGAGATCAAAACCAATACGATATTCTCATCCAAAACCGCTAACCGCCTAAAACTTATCTCAATTATAATTTTTATTGATTGCGCGATATTTACGGCGGGAATCGTGTGGTTCTTCTGCCTCGGAGAACGCGTCCTTTCCCCTGCCCTCGCTTTTGTTGACGCCATCGGTCTGACCGTAGCGCTTATGCTTGCCACTCTCTCGAATTACGTTCGAGAAGCGGCTGTACTCAAAGAGGAGGCGGACTACACACTATGATAGTTATAAATATAGACGTTATGCTCGCAAAAAGAAAAATGAGCGTTGGAGAACTCGCTGACAAGGTCGGCTTTACAATGGCAAACGTTTCTCTGCTCAAAAACGGCAAAATAAAGGCGCTGAAGATGTCAACACTTGACAAGCTCTGCAAGGTTTTAGAGTGTCAGCCTGCCGATCTTCTGGAATACAGAGAAGGCGAGGATACCGATGATGACGATATATGATGCGATCGTAATAGGCGCAGGCCCTGCGGGGGCTATATTTGCCAAGGAGATAGCCACACAAGCTCCCGAGCTCTCAATAGCTCTCATAAACGGGACGTCAGACGACAGACCAAAGGTGTGCGGCGGTCTGCTGGCGCCCGACGCGCAGAAGATACTTGCGCAGCTCGATCTGACGCTTCCGCGTCACGTACTCGAGGATCCGCAGATCTTTGCAGTAGATACCGTAGATCTCCATTCAAAGCAGATAAGACTTTATCAGCGTCACTATCTGAACATGGACAGAAGCCGATTTGATTCATTTCTGATCTCACTGATCCCCGAAAACGTAAATATAGTCAACGGAAGATGTACAGGCATAGAATTTTCAGACGGAATATACCTTGTAACAGTCAAAATTGGCAGCGAAGCTTCAACCTTTTCAGCGCGCTCGATCGTCGGCGCTGACGGCGCGGGCTCAATCGTACGCCGCACGTTTTTTAAAGAAAGCGTATACAAATACGTGTCTATTCAACAGTGGTTTGAATGTAACGGCGGCAATCTGCCGCACTACTCCTGCATTTTTGACAGCAAAACAAGCGACAGCTGCTCGTGGACGATCAGAAAAGACAACCATTATATATACGGCGGCGCATTCAAAAAAGAGGGTTGCCGAGAGGCGTTTGATAAGCAAAGAGCCCGTTTTGAAAAATTCTTCGGCATAGAGCTTGGAGCGCCCATACGTACGGAAGCCTGCCTCTTGTCAAGCCCGAGGCGTATGCGAGACATTGTTCTCGGCAAAAAAGGCGTTTATCTCGTCGGAGAGGCCGCAGGGCTTATAAGCGCAAGCTCGTTTGAAGGAATCAGCAGCGCCATGCTCAGCGGCAAGCTGCTCGCATCCGCCTACGCGTCCGAGAAATCACACACGGACGTAATAAAGAAATACAAGCGCGACTCGCTCACACTGCGTATCAAGACCTATTCAAAAATGCAAAAGCGCCGCATACTTTGTTCCCCCTGGCTTCGATATATAATTATGAAAAGCGGAATTGCAAGCGTCGAGAAATATTCCAAAGATAATGTGTCTCGCAAAAATACGTATATACCTTGTAAATAAAAAACATCACCGTGGAAAGATCCACGGTGATGTTTTTTTGTTTTTATTTTAATACAACAAGCTTATGCAGTGAGAACGGATCGAGGGATATTGTAACCATGTCGCCGTTCTGAACGAAGTCGAGCTTCTTGCCGTCGGGCTGAGAAACCACCTCGGTTATCTTCTTGTCCACCTTTACGCTTACGCGAACGTCGTGAAGCGTGGGGAAATCGCAAAGCAGACATACGTTACCGCGATTTACAGGGGGCGCATAGAGAACGTGAAGCGTAAAGTGCTCGCCGTCCGCGCGTCTGCGGTATCTTATTCTGCCGCATGAAGGAAGATTCTCGGTCTTGATATATCTGTCATAGACTGTGTCTATGCCCTTCATTATGTACTTTTCAAGCACGTAGTTGCCAGATGCGTTGTAGGCTGTAAAGATGGGATGCGCGAAATAAAGCACGTTGCCCTTCTTTACCATTGCGGGATACTCTGCCTTATCAGCCTTGTTGGGAGTATTCTTGTGTCCGCAGAAATGACGGAAGGTACGGTTGAAATAAGGCTCGTAAACGGATGCGAGAACCTCGCCGCCCTCAACCCTTGTCTTATATGCGGAAGAATATGCAAGGAAAGGAGTCTGATACTCGTCAATAGGACACTCGATATAGTCCTGATCGCACTCGGAGGGAGCGATCTTTTCAATACCGAGCTCGTCAAAGATGCTTGCATAGCTTGCGACGATCTTACCGCCACCCGCTGTAAACTCAACGAGCGCGCGCTTGTCGTCCTCACTGAGCTTTACGTGATCGGGGAGAACTATGCAGGAATACTTACTGATATCGTCACCCGACTCAACTACGTCGTAATCAAGATGCATTATCTGCAAAAGCTTGGACGCGCCGAGGTCGGCATTCTTATTATGGCTAAGCCAGATAGCAATATCAGAATACGCAAATGTATTATCGCAGTACTTCTCTATTCTGTCAATATAGTCAAACGCATAGCCGATAGTAGCGTACGTGCTCTTGTCTATCTTGCCCGAGGGATGCAGATGGTCACCGACGGAGATAGACGCACCAACGCTTATCATATCTATGCACTCATACTTGAGCGCATCCTTGTTCTTAAAGCCGCCGAACTCGCCCCAAGCGTGATGGAATTTGCCCGTCATACCGAGGAAATGCTTACCGTACTTTTCAAAGAATTTTGCGCGAAGGGGCATTACGTCATAGCCGCCCCAAGCGGTAGGAAGGTCCTCAAGCTCGTAGTGAGTCTGATAGGGGTGATACTCGGTACGGTTCATATCCGCACCGCCGTTATAGAATACGGGAGCGTCGGGAGAATATTCGTGAACGATACCCGTCAGTACCTTCATCATCTCAACGTGCTTCTGAATATAATACTTGCGCGCGTCAGCGTAATTCTCGGGATCAAGTCCCTGCTCTATCATTCCCTTAGTACAGTTGGGACAAGCACACGCGTCCTTAATAAAGCAGATATCGTAGAAAATACCGTCGGCAACATCAAATTTCTGACATACCTCGTGAGTTATTTTTGAGAGGAAATCAAGATATTCGCCCGTAGGACAAAGAGTCGTCCAGGTTACGTCTTTGGGAACTGCGTCAAGATCCTCGCTCGGCTCAGAGCCCATATACGCAGGACGCTTGGTATCAAAGCGGTACTGATGCCACTCGGGATGCGCATCGGCATCCTTCTTGCTCCAACCCATCGTAATATAAATGGGAGCTTTCGCGCCTGCGGCGTGAATAGCGTCTATCTCTTCCTGAAGCAGATTGAAATCAAGATGCGGATGCATCTCATCCACCTCGGAGGGATAATAGGTATATCCGTGGTGGCACTTTGCAAATACGGTCATAAGATCGACCTTAGCTTCCTTGACTACCTTTGTGAATTCTTCTTTATCAAAGCTCTTGCCTATGCCCTCAATGTCGGGGCTTGTATGAAAGTCAAGATGCACACATTTCATTTGTCTTTCCTCCAAACAAATATTTTTCTATACCTATATGTTACCATACACCCCCGTAAAAGTCAATACGCCACGCATAATTCCGAGGATGTAAAAATGGTTTTTTAGACCAAATCTGTCCTTATTTTTAGGGTTGCGAAATAATATACATTCGTCGATAGGGGCGACCACAATGTTTGCTTTTGCAAACTTGCTACGCAGCGCAAGCGAAGTTGTAGTCGTCTGCGTGGTCTTAAACAAATATTTTTTATGCACGCGTTCTCCCTCAGTCACCTTGCGGTGACAGCTCCCTCCCGGAAGGAGCCTTTGTTCAAATCCGTATCGAATACGGGTAATTCATTAATAATCGAATTTCGTTTAAAAAATGTAGGGACAGGCGTCCTCGACTGTCCGTTTGAGGTGTAAAGGTTACTTTGTTACAAGA
>JBGVPV010000039.1:0-3835 GCA_045127215.1 Eubacteriales bacterium
TATAACTCTTTCGACGAGATTTTGCACTTGCACTTTTTTATATGCTTTGTACTTCTCTCTTGTTGTTCAATTTTCAATGACCGTTGCCGCCACCTTACGTGACAGCTTGACTATTATACCACATGACTTTTTAATTGTCAATACCTTTTTTGAAATTTTTTTCTATTTTTTTCGCCTTTTGTATTCTTTCGTGCCTTTGCACAAATTAACGGGTGTCAAAAACGAGCAAAAATAGTAAATAGTGACAATTGAAAAATACTCTTGTCTTTCTTATTAGAATCCAAACGTGGCAAGAAGCTGATATCTGATAGGATTAACGAAAGAATAATCTCCCGAAATAATCAGCATTGTATCATTCTCAAGTTTATCGAGTGATGCCCTTACCAAAGCTTTAACCCCCGAGGCAATCGTCACGTCACGTCCGAGCTCTTCCCCACCTTCCTTGGCAAGTATCACCCGACTCACGCGACAGCCATTCTCTTCAAGCACGGAAATATATCCCTTAGCAAGCTCCGCATCCGTCAGGCAAAGACGAACGTTCTTATCCGTCTTGCCTATTATCTCAAGAATCGACTCGCAAACCGTCCGCACGGCGACGGGGGTATGGGTACTGTCCACGATTATGAGCGGTCTTAAGGAAACGACCTCGACCTTAGCGGGAATTCTGAGTTTTCCAAGTCCCGAAGCCACGCTTTGATGATCTATCGCAAATCCCTTACGGGCAAGCATCTCGATGACCTCAAGCGCAAGCACCGCGTTATAGACCTGAAATCCGCCGCAGAGACTTATGGAATATCGCTCACCCTTATACAAAAATTCAGTTCCGCCGAGAGACAGTCTGACTATCTCGACCTCGGAGCGCACGGGAAGCGTCAAGCGACAGTTTATTTCGTAGCAGGTATTAAAAATTATCTTATACGCGTCGCTGTCCTGCGGAGCGCTGACTATTTCCTCAATACCCTTGCAGATATAGGAGCGTATACGGGATATTTCGTGTTGATCTCCGCTCGGAATAGTACCGCATATCACAGCGGCGAACGGAGGCGGCAGGATCACTGACGGATCGCTTCCGAAATGATCGCTTTCAATAAAGCAAACGTCACAGTGATGCTTACAAAAAGCAAGCAACGCCACTGCAAGCAATATCTCCGCAGATCCGAGTGAAAAATCACTCATCTCTTCCGAATTCTTGCGAATGGTCTCGATCTCGGTCTTCACCTGATGGACAAAATCGCAAAACTCCTCAACGGATACTGCTTTGTTTCCTATACACACGTTCTCGCGAGGATCTTCCCTTGCAGGCATACGCAAGCACCCTGCGGTATATCCCGATCCGGCAAGAACCGACATCAGCATTTCCGCACACACAGTTTTACCGTTACTTCCCGCGAGGCGCACGTATTTGATTCTTTTTTGCGGATTGCCAAGACCTGCAAGCACCGCAATGAGATTATTACAGTCGCCCGAGCTTTGCGGCGCCGAGCGAATAAACTTAACCGCATTAAAATAAGTCATAAAAAACTCTTTATATATAGATTAAAAATGATACTTTCCGTCCGTATCTCCGCACAAAAATCTCTTTGCATCGAGATAGGCCTGCATAGCGCGCTTTGCGGCAGCGGAATCGGGATCAAAATTCTTCTTTCGTACTGCACGAAGCATAATATTCTTTGGTGTTTCATCGGGGTCGATAAGCTCGAGCGCCACCGTAGAATATCCTCTTGCTTCAAGTCGCTTCAGACGAAGCGCATCGGTTGCGGCATCGCAGAGCTTTTGACGAAGCATGGAATACTCGGTTATAAACGAGAGTGCGCCGCAATCTATCGCGCCGTTAAGCTCGTGATGACAGCAAGGGGTGGACAGAATAACGTCCGCCTGCCACTCGGCCGCCTTTTCAAGCACGATATCCGTAGCTATGTCACAGGCATGGAGAGATATTACCAAAGCGGGCTTTTGTTCGCTGTGATAATCTCTTATATCCGCGCAGACAAATTCGAGCCCGTCAAATCCGAGCGTCTTTGCCGCATCGGAACAGTTTTTGACCACGTCCGATTTAAGATCGACACCCGTCATTGAGACCTCACAACCCTTTACGTTTGCGAAATAATGATAAACGGCGAAAGAAAGATAGCTCTTTCCGCAACAGAGGTCACATATACGTATTTTCCCTGCGGGGAGCTTATCCTCCACGTCACGAACAAGCTCAAGAAAACGGTTTATCTGACGGAACTTTGACTGCTTTTTATCGTACACTCTGCCGTTCTTATCCGCAACTCCCAAAAGCTGCAAAAACGGCTCGCTACCGTCAAGTATATACTTTTTGGAGCGGTTATTCCCTGGCTCTCCCAAAGCTTCTGCCTGTACCGCCGCCTGCTCAAGCTTACGCAAAAGCTTTTCGCCGCCCAAAAACAGCTCCTTGCCTTTTGATGAAAGGCGATACTCGCACTCACCGATGGCAGATATCACATTGATCTGGCCAAAGCCTGCGGCAAAGTCAGAAAGCCCCTCTGCGTCAGACACGGAAAAGTTCTTATGCGTTGCTTTATTGTCAGAATGAAACAGTTCGACCTGTACGCAACGCTCCGCACCGATAGTACGCGTGCTTGCAACTGCCTTTAGGGTATATTTATCCGCAGATTTGGAAAAGACTGCTTTTTTAAGCAGTCCCTTTTCCGATGCGATTGTAATGAGCTTGCAAAGCTGCAAGCGACAAGATGATTCCATAATCAGTTATCCTTTTTATCGGTATTCGTTTTCTTAACGCTCTTCTTAAAGGAGAATTTGTTCTCCGTTCCGCTGAGCAAACGCTTGATGTTCCCCATGTGCTTGAATATGACAAGCACCGACATAAACAAAGCAAAAATTATATAGGGGCAGACTCCGTTGAGCCACACGTCTATCTTATAAAGTATTGCGGGATATACGAGCATACACATAACGGAGGCAAGTGATATATATTTCGAAAGCGCAACTATTCCCACGTAAAGTACGATGAGGATAAGGAATACGTAGGGATTACACATAAGTATGGTAACCGCCGTGGTAACTACTCCCTTGCCGCCCTTGAACTTATAGAATACGGGGAAAATATGACCGAGAATACACGCGCAGCCCGCAACGTAAGCGCCAAGCTGACCTATTACCGCGTAACCGATAAGTGTAGCCACGACAGCCTTAAGCGCGTCGCCAAGCAGAGTAAGACCTGCCGCACGAGTTCCGTAGGTACGCATCATATTGGTCATTCCCGCGTTGTTACTTCCGTAAGCGCGGATATCCTGAGAATATTGCTTTTTCGATATTATTATTGCGAAATTCAAGCTGCCAAGCAAATACGCAACTATTGCCGCAAAAATAATGCCTGCCGTATATATGGCGAAAATAACTGCGTCATCAAGCGTTGATGCGTTATCCGTAAGATATTTCATAACAAAGCCGTAGCTGAAAAATTCAGTAATACCCATCAAATTTACCTCGTCTTTTAAAAATAACGATTTTGCTTTCATAATTATAACACACAAACAAAAAATAATCAATAGGCAAATATTATTTTTTCCTCCACGAAAAACAGCTCTCACACAAAAACATGAGAGAGCTGTTTCAATCATCATATAATATTCAAGCGCGATCATTCGTATCGGTCTTTTGCCGATTCTTGCCGTTTATGAAAAGATACAAAAGATATCCGCTTCCGCTTATAACTGCCGTAACGATAAACGCCACGAGAGCTACCATAAATTTATTATTCCCAAGCGCGTCTCCACCAAAGGTCGACATAATGACCGAGGGAAAACGGGCAAAGGTAGTAAGCGCGATATATTTCGGAATACTCATATTG
>JBGVPV010000040.1:0-11410 GCA_045127215.1 Eubacteriales bacterium
CCCTTGTCATGGGAGCACTCCGCTTCGCTACGTATCAAGTTTGCCGTAGGCAAACATTGAGGGGAACGCTTGCGGTGGATGAGTAGTCCTTTTTTGAAAGTAACATTTGCATAAAAACGGGCGACCAATGGTCGCCCCTACGCATGAATGATGTTTTACATTGTAAGGGACGACGTAGCGAAGCGGCGCGAGGATAGTGTTTGATCCCGAGCGTTACCGAACCGCAGTAGACCCTCGACGCCCCTTACGGTCACAAAGTAACATTTGCATGGAAATGGACCGTCGAGGACGCCGGTCCCTACAATTTATAAATGAATGTAACAAAATTGGTGGAGCACCCATAAATAATATGGATACTCCACCAATAATATTTTTATCCTTATTTTCAGGAAGCTTTTTTGCTTACATTTTTCTCGAAAAAAGTAAGAGTTTTTTTTGCCTACTTTTTTCTAAAAAAAGTAGGTGGGTTCTTAGGGCAAAGCCCTAAGTTAAAGTTCCTCGACAAGCACTATACCGTCAAGGCGAGAAACGATAGACATAAGCTCCTGATGAGATATCTTTCTCGGCGTCTGAACCGAGAACACCGCGCACGGATTTTTAGTTTCCGCCGCGCTTTTGGTGATCTCAAGGTCTATGATAAATCCACCCTTCTTTTTGATGGTGTCGACTATCTTGCCAAGATTTCCGCCCTCGGTATATTCAACGTACATATTAAACGCTCTTGCGTGGGCAAAAACGAAATACTCGATCTTTGAGAATATAAGCTCGGCAATTATAACGACAAAGGTGGTGACCACCACGCCCTCGTAAAATCCCGCGCCCGCACAAAGTCCTACGACAGCCGCCGTCCAGAGTCCTGCCGCAGTCGTAAGTCCTTTTACCTGACGGCGCTTGGTGATAATTATAGTTCCCGCGCCGATAAAACCGATACCCGCAATAACCTGAGCGCCGAGACGCGCCATATCCGTGTAAAGCTGAAGCTCAAGCGCGATAAACTGGCTGGTAAGCGTCGCCATACACGCGCCAAGACAAATAAGTATATGCGTACGGAATCCCGCAGGACGTCTCTTTCGTTCACGCTCAATACCAATAATACCTCCGCAAAATACCGCAAGCGCAAGTCTTACGGTAACCGAAAGCGGATCAAGCTCTGTTCCTCTTAAAAAATTCAAAAATTCTAACATATCGCACCTCCTTAAAGCTCTTCTATACTGCGTACCGTATCAAGCTGCGCAATTACCGCCATAAGCGCGGCATGCGTGATCTTCTTTGGAAGCCTCAGTGAGAATACGGCGTTGGGATAATGCGTGTCGGAATTTTTTGCCTTGGTTATTTCAACGTCAAAAATTCTTACCTCGCACGATTTTATGCTCTCAACTATCGCGGAGATGTCGTTTATTTCTTCAAACTCAACAAAAATATTTATGTTTCTCGAACGGGAAAGGATAACTCTTTCAAGGCGGGAGAAGATGATGACCGTGAACAGTATCAAGAGACAGCAAGCGATCGCCGCCTCGTAAAATCCCGCGCCTATACAAAGGCCCATACACGCGGACGCCCAAAGGCCTGCCGCCGTGGTCATTCCCTTTACCTGCTGTTTGCCCGTAACTATGATAGTGCCTGCGCCAAGAAAGCCTATTCCGTTTATAACCTGCGCTCCGAATCTCGAAACGTCAATGCCTGCGAAATTATAATTCAGCTCACTCGCCCATACGTTGTAAAGCATATAATGAAGATACTGACCGAGTATCATGGTCATAGCAGCGCCGACGCACACGAGTATGTAAGTTCGAAAGCCTGCCGGGCGGTGCTTTTTGGCGCGGTCGATACCGATTATACCGCCGCACAAAACTGCGATGCCCACACGGATCAGCAGCTCCCAAATAGAGAAAAAGGACATTTTTCACTCTCCCCTCAAAGAATTTATGTAAGCGTTTTCCGCTCATTTTGACATACGTTATATTATACATCAAGTTAACAATTTTTGCAACCCCTCAAAATGTTACCAAAAAAGCAAGATATCTTCACCGTTACAACACAAAACCTTGGGAGTTAAGAAAATTTTATTAATCAAATCCCTTTTTTTTGTGAATAAAAAGTGATGGTACAAAGTTTTTTTAAAAAAAATTTATATTTTTTTAAAAAAGTGTTTGCAATTTATCCCGAAGTATGTTATAATATACCTTAGCTAAAATGAATCAGAATTCAGGCGACCGCACAGCAGGCGGTTGTCGAGGTAGGAGGAACAAAAATGCTGGATACGAAAATACTTGTTATTGACGACGACGAAAATATATGTGAGCTTCTCAGGTTGTATTTTGAAAACGAGGGATACGGTGTAAAGGTTGCCCGTGACGGCGCGGAAGGAATCAACTTCTTTAAGATCTACGAGCCCGATATGGTGCTGCTTGACATCACACTTCCCAAGAAGGACGGCTGGCAGGTCTGCCGCGAGATCAGAGAGATCTCCTCAAAGCCTATCATTATGGTTACCGCAAAGTGCGACGTGTTCGACAAGGTGCTCGGACTTGAGCTTGGCGCTGACGACTTCGTAGTAAAGCCCTTTGATATCAAGGAGCTTAGCGCACGAGTAAAGGCAGTTCTCCGCAGATGTCAGACGCACGCACGTCAGAATGACGACGAGGTCATCAAGTTTGATAACATAGAGATAAGCCATCAGAAATACGAGCTTAAGCTCAAGGGCAAGCCCGTTGACGTGCCCCCCAAGGAGCTCGAGCTGCTCTATTTCCTTGCCTCAAACTACAATCGCGTTTTCACACGTGATCAGCTGCTTGACAAGGTCTGGGGATTTGATTACCTCGGCGACTCAAGAACGGTTGACGTTCACGTTAAGCGTCTGCGTGAAAAGCTCGAGGGCGTTTCTGACAAATGGATGCTTAAAACCGTCTGGGGTGTGGGATATAAGTTTGAATTGATCGGCTGAGAATTCCTACTTTTTTCGAGAAAAAAGTAAGCAAAAAAGCTTCCCCGCTTTTTCGAGAAAAAGCTTGGCAAAAAGCTTCCTGAAAATAAATAATTAAAATATTATTGGTGGAGTGCCCATATTCGTTATGGGTACTCCACTAATTTTATTATATTCATTTATGAATTGTAGGGACAGGCGTCCCCGACTGTCCGTTTAGATATAAATGTTACTTTGTGACCGTAAGGGGCGTCGAGGACGTCGCCCCCTACATTTTTTAAACGAAAATCAAATTTTAAGGAATCACCCATTTTCGATACGATACCGACAAGCCTTCCCTTGTCAGGGAAGGGGGACCGCTTGCGGTGGATGAGTAGTCCTTTGTTATAAAGATAATATTCATAAAACGCGGGAGACGGAACGCCTCCCCTACAACGTATAACATCATTCTTCCGCAGGGGAGACCTGTGGTCTCCCGTTGTTTCTTTATCCTTTCCCTTTGTTTCGGCGGCAGCAAGCCACCGCCCTACGACAAAAAATATCATTCACCGGTAGGGCAGGGGTTTATCTCCCGCCGTTTTTTGTAAAATGTTACCTTAACACTCACACGTGAGCATATAGAATGCTCCCCTACGAAAAAGGAACACGCCGGCACGCGTTGTCATCCTCGAACAAGGCGTTTTCTCTCGGGATTCTTCGCTTCGCTCGAGAATGACAACGAGAGAAAACGCCACCGTGAAGGATCTCGCGTGGCGCAAATGTTACTTTGTAATGGGAATGGGTCGCCGAAGACGTCGACCCCTACAACGTATAACATCATACAACAATATAAAACGGTGAAGTTCCCATATTTGTTATAGGCACTCCACCGATTTTATTTTAATATTCAATTCTCAACTTCCGACCTTTCAGCTTTCCTCCCCACAAGGTCGAGATATTCCTCATACGTCAAAAGTATCTTAAGAGCGGCGAGAAGGGCGCCTGCGTTCATTCCTGCGGGCAGATCAAGCCTTGCCGCAAGCTCGTCGCGCTTCTTTGCGCTATCTGCTCCACCCGTAAGCCCATCTATATAAAGATCGGTCTTGGAAAGCGGATTTTCCTGTATTCTCGCGGCAAAATCCTTATCCTCAAACGGCGTGAGCAGGTTGTAGAGCAAGTCAGACTCCATTCCCTCAACACCGAGAGTTCCCTCGGCGGACGGGACTTTTTTACGTTTTTCCTTGCCCTTTATCTGCGGAATGTAAAGCTGGATTATTTTCTCGGACGGTATTGCCGAGCACAAATGTGAACGTATCACCTTACCGGCTCCGTCGCTGTCGGTCAGAACTATCACGGGTGTGTCCTTTGCGAGTCGCTTGATAAGGCACAGCCTCTCACGATTTTTAAAGACCCCAAAGCCGTCGGTGGCTATGACGTTTGCGTGGCAGACCGAAAGTATTTTCTGCTTGTCGTATTTTCCCTCAACGATTATGGAAAACGGAATATTTAATAATTCTCTCATGTTTTTCTCTTACGCAAGGAGGGCGAAGTAAAGTATTACCAGCGCGCCAAGCACTATTCTGTAAACTCCGAAGGGGGCAAAGCTGTGTTTCTTTACAAATCCCACGAGGAATTTGATGGCAACCAATGAAACCGCGAACGCCACAATACTTGCGACTGCGAGGCAGACGAGGGCGGTGGCGGGCACGGAAACACCCGTCTCCATAACAAAATCGACAAAGCCATAGCCCTTAATAAGACTTGCGCCGAGCATAGCGGGAATACCCATAAAGAATGAAAATTCAGCGGCGGCGGAGCGGCTGATACCGATCATGCGCGAGCCGAGAATGGTAGAGCCTGAGCGTGAAGTTCCCGGCACGATTGAAAGCGCCTGGAAGCAACCCACGATAGCCGCCTGCGAGAAAGAAATATCGTCAACCGACTCGACCGAGCAGGTCTTATTTTTATGCAGTTTTTCGATAACTATAAACAAAACGCCGTAAATTATCAAGGCGGCGGCAACCGTCTGCCAGTTGAATATCCAGCCGTCGATGTCCTTGCCCGAGAGCTTTTCAAGAATTTTATCGCCAACTACACCGATAAGCGCGGCGGGAATGCTGGCAAGAGCCACCTTGAACCAAAGTACCCACGTGCCTTTTTTCTCGGCGGTGGATTTTGAGGGTGCAAAGGGATTAAGCTTGCCAAAGAAGGATACTACAACGGCAAGTATCGCACCGAGCTGTATGACGACCTCAAACATTGAAGAAAATTCATCGTGGAACTGCGCTCCGAGGTCTTGCCCCACGTTAAGCGGGAGAAATTCCTCGAGCAGTATTATGTGACCTGTGGAGCTGACGGGAAGCCACTCGGTAATTCCCTCAAGTACGCCGTAGATAAACGCCTTAATCGCTTCAATAAGCATAAAAATTCTCCTCTGAAAAAGTATTACTCACCCGAGCGGATTATGTCGCCCTCTTTTACCTCGAAGGGTACTCGCACAAAAAACTTTTGCGCGGGATGGGGGGCGGATTCTATGGGAGTGCCGTCCTCGCCGTACAGCTCTGTGACGGTAAATCCACGTCCTATTTTGTTGGGTGAAATGATCTCTGCCCTGTCTCCTATGGATATCTTGTTACGCTGTATAAACGGATAAAGCTCGCCGTTCTCACTGACGCGCAGCTCAGGATCTATGGGGCGTATTTCATCGTTTGAAATAGCGGTTGCGAAATAAGCCTTTTCGCGAATATAGCCGGTGGTGGACGCAAGCTGAGAGGCGTCAATAGGCTCGTCGCGGTAGTAGCCCGTGCAGTATTCTCTGTGAGAAACGCTTTCAAGCTCGTTCATAAGTCGCTCGTCAAAAGCGTATGCATCGGGGTCTTTGAGATATGCGTCGATCGCCATTCTGTACGCGTTAGTTACCACGGCGGTGTAATATGCGCTCTTCATTCTTCCCTCGATCTTAAAGGAGTTGATACCTGCCGAGATAAGCTCGGGGAGTATAGAGACCGTACACATATCCTTTGAGGACATAATAAACGTACCAAGCTCATTTTCTTCGATCGGGAGCGGCATATCGGGGCGTTTTTCCTCAACTATTTTGTAAGTCCAGCGGCAAGGCTGAGTGCAGGCTCCGCGATTCGCGTCACGGCCTGTGAGGTGGTGAGAAAGCATACATCTGCCGCTGTAAGAGACGCACATAGAGCCGTGAACGAACGCCTCTATCTCAACGTCATCGGGGATCGCCGCGCGGATCTCGCGTATCTCGTCAAGCGTCAGCTCACGCGCGAGCACTATACGGCGCGCGCCGAGGGCAATATATGCCAGTGCGCTGTCGGCGCTGACGATACCTGCCTGAGTTGAGACGTGTATTTCTGCGGTGGGAATATGCTTTTTTATAAGCGCAAGCACGCCAAGGTCAGCCACGATGAACGCGTCAATGCCTGCGTCCTTTATCTCATCAAGAAAGGCGGCGAGGTCTGCGTATTCGTGGTTGTGGGGCATGGTATTGAGCGTCAGATACATTTTCTTGCCGCGCTCGTGAACGTATTTTGCGGCTTCGTAAAGCTCCTCGACGGAGAAATTATCCGCGGCAGAGCGCATTCCAAAACGCTTGCCTGCAAGATAAACGGCGTCAGCTCCGTAAAGCAGAGCCGCCTTCAGCTTTTCAAAATTACCTGCGGGAGACAACAGTTCTATCATTATTATTGCTACTTCCTATCATTATTTTCTTATCACATAATATTTTAGCATATAAAACGCGTCAAGTCAATAAGACTTTATTCTTTTCATAAACTTGTACAAACGAGGGAATACTTTTTAAAAATAAGACACGTTGATCGCGGAGGTAAAATGAAAAAGGAGCAGAGAGGATTTTTGTACGGCGAGGGCATGGGTAGTGAGGAGATGTATGACGTCAATGAACGTGAACTGAGCAAAGAACTGCCCGATTTTCGCAATTTGCAAAAAGAGAGGGTAGAAAAAGACAATAAGAACGCCGAGGAAGAACCAGGCGGGCAGGAAAAACGGGCAAACGTCACCGCCGCGCTTTGCGCGGTCTTGAGCGCGCTTTGTCTTATCGCCGCAGTCGGCGTGATGGTGTATTTTCTGAGGATTTGAAGGATAGCGGAGACGGAGTAAATTTGTCAAAAAAACAATCCCTCAGTCGCTTCGCGCCAGCTCCCTTTACACAAGGGAGCCTATTTTCAAGACCGTGTCGAATACGGGTAATTCATTAAAAATTGAATATCGTTTTTTGAAAAGGACTACTCATCCACCGCAAGCGGTCCCCCTTCCCTGACAAGGGAAGGCTTAATGTGACCCGTTTTGTCGTTCTATGCATTTTTATTTGTTTATATACGATTATTGATAAATCATCTGAAGCACAAACGACACCAACAAGCCTTTCTTGACAAGGGAAGGCTTAATGTGACCCGTTTTGTCGTTCTATGCATTTTTATTTGTTTGTACACGATTATTGATAAATCATCTGAAGTATAATCGATACCGACAAGCCTTCCCTTGTCAGGGAAGGGGGACCACGGAGTGGTGGATGAGTAGTCCTTTGTCATAAAGTAACATTTGCACAATAACGGGCGGATATGGAATCCGCCCCTACGAATGAATGATATTATACGTTGTAGGGGTCGACGTCCTCGACGCCCCTTACGGTCATAAAGTAACATTTACGCCCGAACGGACAGTCGAGGACGCCTGTCCCTACAATTGAAAAAAGAATATAGAAAAATTGGTGGAGTACTCATAACAGATACGGATACTCCACCAATAATATTTTAATCCTTCATTTCAGGAAGTTTTTTGCTCCACTTTTTTTCAAAAAAGTGGAAAGCTTTTTATTTCACCGTTTTATCATTTATAATATCAAGAAGCGCGGAGATCTGCTCGTCGGTGATATTCAAGTACAGAGAATAATCAATATATTCGTACCACACCTCTCCACTCTCAAAATCGGAATAAGGGGAAACGACAATATCGTACGCGCGGACGGTCACCTTGTAAACGCGGTCTGTGTTCTCGAATTTATCGGGGGTGCCAATGTCCGCCACAAGCTCGAGCGCGCTGATGAATTTTTTAAAGTCGCCCACTCTGTTGTTATCAAGCGCGCTGTAATATCCGCCGAGATATACGCCTTTTTTCGGATTCGTTACCGAGCCGAACACCGGCTGAACTTCCATATCAAAGGTTATGCCACCCTCACGCGGAAGCGTTGCTTTTTTGAGAGATCCCACAAGCGCTGCAAGTCCCGTTTGATTTTCTCCCTGATATTCGTTGAATATTTCGAGATATTTCAGCGCCGTTTTGGGCAAGAGAGACGGATTTATGGGGTAAGATGAATAGAACGAACGGAGCTTGTAATATCCGTATACGTTAAAGCTTGCAATACTTTCAAAGCCGCCGTATTGCTCGGGAATAAGCCCGAAATCCTTGTCGGCTGAATACGATTTGAGCGCAAGCTTCTGCTCGTCGGTCAGCGCCTCGTATTCCTCACGGAAGCATTTCCAAAGCTCATCCATACGCTCCTCTGAATAAATATTTGACACGCCTACCGAGGTGATCTCGGAGTCGGACGGGAGCGCAAGATATGCCTGCTTTACCTCAGCGGAGTTGCCTATCAGAGTCGTAAGCTCGAGTCTTTCCTCGTCCGTCAGGTATATCCTTCTCGCTATGACTTTTCCGTTGTCAAGCTTTATTTTAACCGAGGTAGACACTTTGAAACGGCTTGTAAAAGACGAGCCCGTCGCGTATTCAAGCGCCTCGGATACTATCTCTGCCGCTTCATCTTCACCGACGAATATCTCGGAAATTACAAGATTTTCGTAGGAGTTCATATATCCCTTGTTGATGATGGAAACTCCCTCGATCTCGTCGGGTGTCGGCGTCTGCGAGTCAATCACAGCACTCACCGCCGAGGCAAACAGTATCACCGCGATGCTTACAACAAAGGTAATGGCAAACAGCGGAATTGACTTGATCATATTTTTGATCTTTTTGGTGGTCATAAGCTCAAATACGAGATAGATTATGAGCGAGAGCACCAGCAGTATGAGGTGGTAGACCTCAAGTCCGTCGCTGATTATAAGCGCGCAGGTCAGAAGCACAAGAGGAAGCGTTATCGAAATACGCCAAACGTGCTGTATGAATTTATTGGGCGCGCTCTTTCCTGCGGATTCGCTTCGTCTCTTGCAGTAAAGCAGTCCTGAGAGCGCGAGTAAAAGTATTGCCGCGCACAAAGAGAAGATCAGCATTGCCGCGTTGGAGAACGCGGACATCTCCGAGATCCCAACGAGAGACGAAAAGATAGCGAAGGGCAGATAATATCCAAAGCCAAGATACCGCAAAGGCGAGTATTCAGCAAGGAATACGTTGCTTTGAAGCTCGATAGCCCACAAAAATATCGAGCCGACTATTCTGAAAATCAGTGCGAACAGCAGAGTTATCAGAGTGTTTGATATAGAAGTTCCCGTTACGGACAGCGCAAGCGTTGCAAACGACGTCATAAGAAGTGTCATTATGACAAACGCCGCAAGCGACAAGAGTACCGTTGTGATACTGATGCTGTGATAGGGAACGAGCGCCCAGAGAATTCCGTTGACGACGTGGCTGACTACGACCGAGCCTACCGACCAGGTCAGAGTTGCCGCAAGAAAGCTGATAAATACGCACTCACGTCTTTGAGGGAGAGAGTGGTAAAAATCCGACTTGCATCTGTCGTTGAGAAATGAAAACATTGAGAACGCCAACAGCGGCGCGAGGAACATCATAAATATCGAAAGCGGCGAGACGCTGTTTACTCCGACCATCTCTGCCGTGCGGTGATAGCCCTCGGCATAATCCTCAACGCCCCGTCTTGACAGCTCACTTACCAGCGTGGTAATGGGAAAGAGCGCGTTTGATACGATAATGATGATAGCTGTGGCGATGCCTGCGGCACGAACTTTTTTCAAGCCTTGGATATAAAGCTGTGCCGAAAAGAATTTACTCATTTTAGTTCTACTCATATCGCGCCTCCTTAAATATTAAGATCCTTGAAAGCGTAGCCGAGCGCTTCCATTTCATAAACGAAAACTTCTTCAAGCCTCAGAGGCAAAATGTCAATAAGCAGCGGACCAAGCGAGGCAAGCTTTGCGCGGACGTCGTCTCTGTCACCTCGGGTAATAAAGCTTGCGACCGAGCCGAGCTGTGAGTAATTGAGCATTTCAATACCTGCGGATTCTATGAGCTCTCTTGAGTAAGGCGTGGAGAAAGCCACCTGCGTCTTGAAAAGCGCGGTCTTAAGGTCTCCGATATCACTCTCAAATACTATTCCGCCCTTGTGAAGCAGAGCAAGCTGATCGCAGGCGTCCTCAAGCTCACGGAGTGAGTGAGAGGTAATGATCGTTGTGGTGTTTCTCGTGCGAACGTCGTGGTCGATCACCTGCTTTACAAGATTTCTCATAACAGGGTCAAGTCCGTCAAAGGTCTCGTCAAAGAGAAGTATCTCGGGCATTGAGGCAAGCGCGAGAATGGTTGATACCTGACGGCGCATACCCTTTGAGAAGGTGCCTATGTTTTTGTTCGGATCAAGCCCGAACGTCGCAGTCAGATCCTTAAATCTGTCGTAGTTGAAGTTTTCGTAGACGGATGCGTAAAGAGACGCCATGGTCTTCATGCTTGACTGAGGCAAAAAGTACAAGTCGTCGGGAACGAAAACTATTTTCTTTTTAACGTCGGGATTTTCGTAAATGCGCGCGCCGTCAACACTCACCTCTCCCGACGTGGGGCGGTAGATTCCGCTGACAAGTCGCAAGAACGTGGATTTACCCGCGCCGTTGCTTCCCACGAGTCCGTAAATTCGGGAGTCGGGGATGGAACAGTTGAGGTTGTTGAGCGCGGTGAAGTCTTCAAATTTCAAGGTCAGATTTTCTGCGCAGATCATTTTTGATGCTCCTTTCTTTGAAGTAGTATGTGGATATAATATAAATATGGTAAATCACCGTATCAAATTTCCTGTTATTTGCAATTTGAGTATATCACAGTATGAGTGCGGTGTCAATAAGGTGGGGGAAATTTTCAAAAAAACTCCGTTTTTCAGCGAAATGTGGTGGCACATCCCATATAATGACCGTCGAAATGAGAGGTGTGATATGATTTTTTCGGTCGTAGGAGAGGATAAATAACGTTATACGTTGTAGGGGAGGCGTCCCGCCTCCCGTAATTTATCGAAAACGACGCGGGCGGATGCAATGTTTGCCCTTAAAGGAATACAATATAGCCTCGCCCTCGGGGAGAGGTGGCGGCGTAAGCCGACGGAGAAGGTATTTTACCGCCCACCCTCACCCGTCCTCGTCGTGTGAGGACTACTCATCCACCGCAAGCGGTCCCCCTTCCCTGACAAGGGAAGGCTTGTCGGTATCGATTATGCTTTAGACGATTTATTAATAATAATCGCATATAAAGAAATAAAAAATGTAGCGGATAACGAAACGATTACATTAAGCCTTCCCTTGTCAG
>JBGVPV010000041.1:0-12970 GCA_045127215.1 Eubacteriales bacterium
AGGACTACTCATCCACCACTTCGTGGTCCCCCTTCCCTGACAAGGGAAGGCTTGTCGGTATCGATTGTGCTTTAGATGATTTATTAATAATCGTATACAAACAAATAAAAATGCATAGGACGACAAAACGGATCACGTTAAGCCTTCCCTTGTCAGGGAAGGGGGACCGCTTGCGGTGGATGAGTAGTCCTTTTTTGAAAGTAACATTTGCATAAAAACGGGCGGATGCAACGTTTGCTTTGCAAACTTGCTACGTAGCGCAAGCGAAGTTGAATCCGCCTCCTACTATCTTTCAACTCTGCATTCTTCATTCTTCACTCCTCCCTCCTCCCTCCTCCCGTTTTTTATTCAAGATTACCGTATATATCGTGTGAGATCAACAGATCAAAACAAATTCACGTTTTTTGTTGAAAAAATTGCGTATTTGTTGTATAATGTATAGTGTAAAGAATAATCTACATGAAAAGGAGAACTGAAATGCTGTTTGAAAAGCAAATTGTAGGCGTATATAAGAAAACCATGCATTCGCGTTGCGACGATATGGATACGGTTCACTATTTCTCGGCGGAGGATTTTGAGGGGCTTTTAAAGGAGTCCTATCGTTTCACGGCGTCTGCGGGGCATACCTTGCAGGGATATATATATCAGTATCAGGATCCCAAGCCCGAGAGACTCGTGGTGTTTGACCACGGCTTTGGCGGCGGACACCGCGCGTATATGAAAGAGATAGAAATGCTTTGCCGCCACGGTTACACCGTGTTCTCTTACGACCATACGGGTTGTATGGAGTCGGGAGGCGAGAGCCCCAACGGAATGGCGCAGTCGCTGTGCGACCTTAATGATTGCATAAACACGATTAAGTCGGATAAGCGCTTTGCAGGGCGCAGCATTTCGGTGATCGGACATAGCTGGGGTGGCTTTTCCACCGCCAATATCTCCGCTCTTCATCCCGAGATCACCCACGTGGTTGATATCGCGGGCTTTGTGGCGGTCGGGGAGATCATCGACTCTCTCGTTACGGGTGTGCTCAAGTATTACCGTAAGGCAATAATGAAAGTAGAGCACGAGGCAAATCCCGTCTTTTCCGAGTTTCACGCAGTCGATTCCCTGAAAAGATCAAAGGCAAAGGCACTGCTTATTTATTCCGACGACGATCATATCGTAAATCGCAAGAATTACGATATACTCAAGGAGGGACTTGAAGATCGTGAAAACACTCGCTTTTTGCTGGTGAGCGGCAAGCGTCACAATCCCAATTATACCGAGAAAGCCGTCGGGCTTCTTAAGGAATTCAGCGACGCCAAGCATAAGCTTTTGAGAAATAAAAAGGTCACCGTGGAGCAAAGACGCGAATTTGCGGCGTCATTTGACTGGGACGCCATGACCGAGCAGGATGCGGCGGTATGGCAGGTTATTTTTGAACATTTGGAGAGCTGAAAGATCATCTGAAATAAATTTTCAAAGAGGTATCTTATGTTAAAGCTTGTGATTTTTAATCTTATACTTATTGCTTTAATTGCGGTCGGACTGTGGATAGTTAAAAAATGCGTAAAAAAAGAACGCACTCGGAATATACTCCTGATAGCCGCGGCGGTATTTACCATTCTTCTTCATTACAGTACGCTTATATTCAAGCTTCTGACAGGCGACGGGGCGATGGAATACCTGAGCGCGACGCCCAACCTTATTCTGCCTATCTATCCTTGCAATCTGGTAATGTGGATGGCGCTGATCTTTGCGTTTATGAAAAATAAAACCTCGAAGCTCGGCGAGTTTTTTGCGGATTATCTGTTTTGGTTCGGTATCGTATCAACGCTTGTGGGTATGTTTGCAAACGTGGATTTTATAAACAATCCCACGCTTGCCGATTACGAGAATTTCAAGAGTATAACCGCACACGCAACGCTTCTTTTCAACGTGCTGCTCTTGCCGTTTTTCGGTTACATAAAAATAGACGTAAAAAGAAATATCAAAAACATTATAATTTCGATCTTCGTAATGGCGGCTATCGGATTTTATTGCAATACCGTTTTCCACGCGCTTGTTTCCGAGGCGGCGGCTTACGACGTAAACTCAATGTTTATGCTTCACTCACCGTTTGCGGGAATAGACTTTTTGACCTATCCCGTAATAGCGCTGATCGGCGTTCCCGCGTATTTCCTCTTGTTTTTGCTGTGCGACGTCTGCAAACGCAAAAAATCCAAATAACGAAAAAAGCAGCTGAAAATCAACGATTTTCAGCTGTTTTTTTATTTCACTCTGCACTCTGCACTCTGCACTCTGCACTCTGCACTCTGCACTCAATCTGCGTGTGCCGTTGTTTTAAGAGTGGGAAGCTTGCCCGATTCAAAATCAAGGTCGGAAAGATCCCATACGTTCTCATCAAAGCGAAGCGAGTTCTTGTAGAAATCCGCGCTTGAAAGATCTGCGGCGCTACACGGCAGAACGGTTTTTTCGGAGTCGTTTTCCGAGGGTGCACCGTCAACGGTAAAGGTCTGACCGTTATATGCAAACAGCGTTCCGTTTTCGAGTACGTAATAACGGTAGGAGAACGCCGCGGCGTGTCCGTATTCTCCAAATCCCGTGGTGGAAACGTTGCCTATTGCCACACATCCCTCGAGTATATTAACTCCGCAGTCACCTAAAAGTCCACCCGTGCAGGCAAACAGATACGGTGATTCGGTGCGAATAACGGTGGATGCGTCGCCCGTAGCATAGCAATTCTTTACGGGGAAGTCGTAAAGGGAAAGGCTTGCTGAGACGTCAACGCTGCCAACGAGACCGCCCGCATATACCGAGGAGGTGCCTGCGGCGGTAGCGTTACCCGTTGCGTAGCAGGAATCTATCACGGTGTTGTCGGCTTGACCTATGAGTCCGCCGGCGTATACGAAGGGGTAATCGGTTATATTGTCGTTTTCCGAAAGCACGGTGCCTGTTGCATAGCAACGAATTACCTTGCCGCTTGACTCGCCTATGAGACCGCCTGCGGATGAGGCGTAGGCGTTGCTGGGTTTGATATGGACCTCCCCCGTGGCACTGCAGTCTTGAACGCACATGTCGAAACGGGAATCCCCGATAAGTCCGCCTGCACAAAGCCTGCCCATGCCGTCCTCGATAGTTATATTGCCCGTTGCGTAACAGCTCATGATATCACCCGAATCAGCTTGGCCGATAAGACCGCCAGCTCTTACGTTATGCGAGCCTCTTGCCGTGACGGATACCGTGGCAAAGCAGCGCTCGACCGTTATCTCGGAGGCTTCACCTATGATGCCGCCTGCACAAACGTGACCGCCTTCCACAGACTCTACGGCGTTTATCTCACCGCTTGCGCTGCAATTTAAAAAGGTTGCTTTTTCTGCAAGTCCGCATAATCCGCCTACGGATGCCGCGAGATTTGAAATATTTGCGTCTGAGGTACAGCTTGTAAAAGAGCAGTTTTCCGCCATACCCGTAAGACCGCCTACGATGCAGTAGCTGTGATACTCGACCGAGGTGATCGTGCCGTGGGAGCTGCAATTTGAAAGCTCGGTGTTTTCTGCGTGTCCTGTCGCAAGCCCTGCGTAGGTATAGCTGTCATTGACGTATACCGTTCCGTCTGCCACGCAATTTGAGAGAGTGGAGTTTATCAGATAACCTGCAACTCCGCCTGCCATCAGGAAATTTTCACCCTTGACGTTAAGCACGAAATTTGTGACCTTGAGGTTTTCAACGGTAGCGCCGTTTGCGTAACCGAAGATTCCCGCGCATCGCATGTACCATTGGTCGTTCGGCAGGTCGGTTATGGTGAAGGCGTATATCTTTTTGCCGTTTCCGTCAAAGCTTGCGCCAAAATAGTGATCCTGATTTGTGCCGATCGGCGTCCATTCGCGCTCTCCGAGGTGGACGTTGCTGATGAGCTTGAAGTGAAGCCCTGCAAGTCTGTCGCTTGATGAGTTTGTCATTTGCGCAAGCAGCGCGAGCTGCATGCCGTCTTCTATGAGATACGGATCGGACTCAGTTCCCGAGCCGCCTGCAAAGCTTGTGGCAACCGTGCCGTCCCAAGCTGTAACGCGGGGAATGGATACCTGCTCCTTGAATATCAATCCGCAAACTGAGCAAGCTTCACCCTCGGTTAGTCCTTCCTCGGTTGGAGTTGGATCCTTTCCCGCAATTGCTACGGGAGTGTGAGGAAGAGCTTCGATCGGCTTGCGCTCGGTCTCGCCGCACCCACAGGAACGTATCTCTTCACCTGCCGCCGCGCAGGACGCGGGACGCGCGACCGTCCATTCGGAAAATGTGTGTGAATGCTCTCCGTTATCGGCAGTTGTGTCGGGTAAAAGTAATACTATGCCTATTACCAATGCTATCACGCATACGGGAATGAGGATAAATAATAACAGCTTTTTGTTTTTCATAGCGTTTCTCCTCTTTTGAAGTAAGAAGTTATATTTTTTCCGCGAGGGCCTTGTGCTTTTGCCATTTGCCTGCGAGGAAGTATATCATACTCGGGATCGCGTATCCGTAGGGGGCAAGCGCGTAGCCGAGCACGAATCCGAAGAAGCCCCAACCGAAGAAGATACCGAACAGCCAGCTAAGTCCTATTCTCAGCACGACTCCGTCGAGTATTGAAAGCAGCATACTCAGCTTTGCGTTTCCAATGCCCTGTACGAACGCGCCGCTTCCGCGCATCACTGCAAAGGCAGGGAATATCCAGAGTATAGCACTTATAAATTCGCTCGACATTCCGTGAACGAGCGTGTCGTCGGAGAACATCATAAAGAGCTGTTTACCAAGCGTTACGTAAAGCACCATAAAGAACACCGTGAGTATCGCGGAGAATATCCACGCGACGTGTACTACGCGTTTGGCGCGCTCGGGTTTTCCGGCGCCGATATTCTGGCTGATCATGGGAACGGCGGCGTACTGTACGCCCATTGAGATCTTGTTTATTATGTCGTCTATTCTCACGCCAACGCCAAAGGTTGCGGACGCCACGACACCCACCTCGTTTATCATAGCGTTTACGGTGAGCATTGAGAGGTTGATAAATCCCGACTGTATTGCCATAGGTGTTCCGAGGCTTGTTATCATACCGACGTATTTGAGCCTTGGTATAAAGCTGTGCGGCTTGAAGTCAAAGCCGAAGGATTCTTTCTTGCGGTACAGATAGAACAGCGAGAAGATAAAGGATACCGCCTGACCGATGATGGTCGCCCAAGCCGCGCCCGCAACTTCCCAGCCGAGTATACCCGTAAAGATAACGTCAAGCACAAGGTTTACAACTGATGCGATACCGATAAACAAAAACGGTCGCTTTGCGTCCCCCATGCCGCGAAGAACTGCGGAGATCATATTATAACCCGCGGTGAATATAAGTCCCGTACTGCATATTACGAGATAATCTCTTGCCATTTCGTAGGACTCTGCGGGTATTTTCATAACGTCGAGTATCCAGGTCTGCGTACACAGCATAAACACGGAAAAGATCACGGATAAAACTGAGAGAAATGTAAAGAGCGTGCCGATGATATAGTTCATTTCCTTGTGCTTTTTAGCACCCATTGCCTGAGCCAAGAGAACCTGCCCTGCGTTTGAAAATCCAAGGCAGACCATCGCCGCAAAGTTTATTATCTGGCTGCTCTGCGAGACCGCGGAGAGTCCGGGCGTACCTACGTATTCGCCCACTATTATCATATCTATCGTGCTGTAAAGCACCTGAAGCGCGTTTGACGCCATAAAGGGCAGTGAAAACAGCAACAGCTGACGCGCTATATTTCCTTGTGTAAAATCTTTGGATAGGTTTTTATTGCTCATTGTTTCGTCATCTCCTTCGTCCAGATGACATTTTATCACAAATTTCCCAAAAAATCAATAACGATATGGAATTTCTGTCATTGTTTTGAAAATCTCGGTTGAAATTCTTTTTCAAATATGCTATAATCAGTTTATTGGTAAATATAAAACTGTTTAAAGAGAAAGAGGTTTATTATGTTTGAGAACGTAAAGCGAAATTTTGGATTCGGCTGTATGCGTCTGCCTATGAAGGACGGCGAGGTTGACGAAGCGGAATTCAATAAAATGATCGACACTTTTATTGAAGCAGGCTTTAATTATTTTGATACCGCGCACGGATATATTGACGGAAAGAGCGAGAGGGCAGTCAAAGCGTGCCTTACCTCCCGTTATCCGAGAGACAGCTACGTGCTTGCAAACAAGCTCTCGGATTGGTTTTTCAAATCCGAGGAGGAAATTCGCCCCCTGTTTGAGTCACAGCTCGAAATATGCGGTGTGGAGTATTTTGATTTTTATCTCTTTCACGCCCTTAACCGTAATTCCTATCAGAAGCATAAGGATTGCAACAGCTTTGCTATCGTTGACGGCTTGAAAAAGGAAGGGAAGATAAAGCACGTTGCTATGTCCTTCCACGATACCGCGGATATTCTTGATATGATACTTACCGAACAGCCTCAGATAGAGGTGGTTCAGCTTCAGATAAATTATCTTGACTACGACGATCCCTCGGTACAAAGCAAGAAGTGCTACGACGTTGCCGCACGGCACGGTAAGAAGGTTATAGTTATGGAGCCTGTCAAGGGTGGCGCGCTTGTAAATCTTCCCGACGCCGCTGTGAGTGAGTTCGCAAAGCTCGGCGACGCCGCTCCCGTTTCCTATGCCCTCAGATACGCCGCAAGCTATCCCGAGGTATTTATGGTGCTTTCGGGTATGGGCAATATGGAAATGATGCAATCGAATATAAATACGATGTACCCCTTCGTGCCGCTCAGTGCCGCGGAGCTTGAGACGACGGACAGAGTAAGAGAGATCATACGCGAGTACAACCAGATCCCTTGTACCAAATGCAGATATTGCGCGGAGGTTTGTCCTAAGAACGTTCCCATCGCCGATCTTTTTGCCGTATATAACGAGTACGCGCTGGCAAGAATGACCAAGCGAGAGGCGAGAGCGGGCTTTGATGCGTTTGACGTCAAGGCGGCAGATTGCATCGAATGCGGCAAGTGCGAGAAAATTTGTCCGCAGAGCATTGCTATCCGCGATAATCTTAAAAAGCTTGCTAAAATGTAATTTTGGGGGAGATTGAATATGGAAAAGTTATCTGTTAAAAGAGCCGTAAAGCTTTCAAAGGAAGCCGCGCTTGTGATCGTTACAGTGGTATGCGCGGTAGTTTTGCCGCAGATCTTTCACGCTTTTGGCGTTTTGCTCGGTGTGGGCGGCTCGCTCGGCGCTATGTTTCTTCCTATGTATATCCCCGTTCTGATATTCGGCTTTTACCGCGGCCCGCTTTCGGGTGCTGTGGCAGGCTTGCTGACGCCCGTTGTTTCCTTTATGATCACGGGTATGCCTTCTGCGGCGTTGTTGCCGTTTATCACGCTTGAGCTTATGGCGACGGGATTTTTGGCAGGTGTCCTTGCGGCATCCAAGCTCCCTGCAATTTTCCGTGTGCTTGCGGTGCAGGTGGGTGCAAAGCTGGTTCGTCTTGCGGCTTTTGCCATTTCGCTTTATGCGGCAAGCGGTACTGTTAGCATGTCCGTGCTTTTCGGAGGAATACTTACCTCCGTTCCGGGAGTTGTGTTACAGCTTATCGTCCTGACGCTTCTTATATCCAAAAAGGAAAAAGCGGCATGAGCGAGCTTGTAGTTGTCGCGCGTAAAATGCTGTGCGAGGGCGGATATACCTGCGTGATGCTTTCACGTGGAGAGGAATTTACCTCTTTTGAGAGGGGAGTCAAGCCGCTTATCGAGTTTCTTGACGGTAAGCATTCTTTTGCGGGTGCTGTTGCCGCCGATAAGTGCGTGGGAGCAGGCGCGGCGCATTTGTACGTTTTGCTTGGTGTGAGCGCGGTATGGGCGAATATCATCAGCGCTTCGGCACTTGAGGTGCTCGAGACTGCCGGTATCAAGGCGTATTACGAAAAATGCGTGCCGTATATAATCAACCGCAAGGGCGACGGCGTCTGCCCCATTGAAAGCGCGGTAAAGGACGCCAAAAGCTCGGCGGAGGCGTACGATCTTATAATCGACGCGCTTGCGCGACTGCGTGTGTCGGGCGTTTAAGTAACTTAATGGAGACAGTATGAAGATAAAAACCGAAGAAATGTATGCCACGATGAGCCCGTGGAAACTGTTTTTTATCGTGGCGGCACCCGGTATGATAAGTATGTTCGCGATGTCGGTGTACAGTATCATAGAGGGAATATTTATAGGTCAGACACTTGGAGAGGGCGCGTTTGCGGCGGTAAATATCGCGATGCCCCTCGTTATGATAAATTTCTCGCTTGCTGACCTTATAGGAGTAGGCGCGTCCGCGCCTATCTCAACGGCGCTCGGCAGAAACGAGCATAAGACGGCTAACAATATTTTTTCCTGCTCGGTGATCATGATATTCTGCGTATCGGTGATCATGGGAAGCGTTATGTTTTTTGCGGCAGAGCCGCTGTCAAGGCTTATGGGAGCTGACGATGCGCTTCTCGATACCTCGGTAAGATATTTGCGCACTGCCGCGCTTTGCAGTCCGCTTGCCGCGCTTTTCTTTGCGATGGATAATTACCTGCGTATCAGCGGATTTGTAAAGACGAGTATGTTTATCAATATCGGCTCGAATCTCTTGACGCTCGGACTTCTGACCTTCTTTTTGCTTGGCTGCGGTATGGACGTAGTCGGCTCGGCGCTTGCCACCTCGATCTCGTTTTGTGTCTGCGCTCTTGTGGCGATGATACCGTTTATCAGGAAAAAGGCGCTGCTTAAATTTATAAAACCACATTTTAGTTTCCCGATGATAAAGCAGATAGCCGCCTGCGGCTCACCTGTGTTTTTGAATAACGTTTCGGGGCGTATTACCTCGATACTTATAAACGTCTCGCTTATGACCATCGGAGGAAAAACGCTCGGAGAGGGTGGCGGTCAGACGGCGGTTGCAGTGTACGCCGTTCTTATGTATGCAAGTGACCTTTGCTGGCCCTTGCTTTACGGAATTTCCGACTCACTCGCGCCCGCACTCGGATACAACTGGGGCGCGAAGAAATATGACAGAGTAAAAAGAATTTCGGGATGCGCGTATATCGGTACGGCGGTCGTGGGTATGATCTCTACGGCGATACTTTTCTTCTTCCCCGACGTGATAGCGTCGTGGTTTGTCAAGGCAGAGGACGCAAGACTCCTTGAAATATCCACTCACGCCATAAGACTTTTCTGCTTTGCGTATATCTTCCGTTGGATAACGGTCACGACGCAGGGCTATTTCAGCGCGATCGAAAAGCCGCTTCAGGCAACCATTATATCGGTGTCGATGGCGTTTATATTCCCAACTGTACTGCTTGGCGCGCTCTGGGGATTCGGGCTTGACGGAATATGGTTCAACTTTGTTGGAGTTAACGTATTCGGCGCGATGCTTTCGGCATTCTTCTTTGTGCGGCTTATGAAGGAGATCAGACGGCGAGAGTGCGAATGTCACAAGACGTGACGCGAGAATTATAACGGAGAAAGCAAATGAAAATTTACGATATTTCCCAAGAGGTGTTTGCTTGTCGGGTGTATCCCGGTGATCCCACCCCAAAGAAAACGGTGCTCAGTTCCATAGAGGACGGAGACCTTTATAATCTGACTGAATTCAGTATGTGCGCGCACAACGGTACGCATATAGACGCGCCGTTTCATTTTATAAACGACGGAAAGACCGTGGACGCTGTATCCACGGAGTCGTTTGTGGGTATGGCTTACGTGGCAGAGCACCGCGGTGTTATGTCGGGTGAGGACGCCCGACGCATAACCAAGAGCGCAAAAGAGGCGGACGCCGAAGCGGCAAAAAGAATTCTTATCAAAGGAGATGCGGTGGTCTCCGAGTCGGCGGCAGAGGTGTTTGCCGCGACAGAGATCTTGCTTTTGGGTAACGAGTCTCAGACCGTAGGCCCCGAGGATGCGCCAATGGCGGTGCATCTGACTCTTTTGTCCGCCGACGTAGTCCTCTTGGAGGGAATACGCTTGGCAGAAGTGCCTGAGGGAGTTTATTTCCTGAACGCCGCCCCTCTTAACTTGTCGGGCGCTGACGGCTCGCCCTGCCGCGCGATACTTGTCGCGTTTGGGGACGCGGAATAAAGAGAAAGAGTGTAATTTTATTAGGATAATTTTTTCGAAATAGGAGGCTGTATTATGAAATACTTAATAGTTGTGGATATGCAGGTCGATTTTATCACGGGAAGCCTCGGCAGCTCTCTTGCCACGGCTATCGTGCCGAACGTGGTAGAAAAGGTAAAGAGCTTTGACGGAAAGGTCATCTTTACGAGAGACACGCATTTTGCGGATTATATGAATACTCAGGAGGGCAAAAATCTGCCCGTGCCGCATTGTATCAAGGATAGTGACGGCTGGCAGATCTGTGATGAGCTCAAGCCCTACGCCGACGTAGTGATTGATAAGCTTACCTTTGGCAGTATCGAGCTTCCCCGACTTATCGAGAGCTTTGGCGAGCCTGTCGAAAGAATAGAGCTTTGCGGACTTTGTACCGATATTTGCGTGATCTCAAACGCTATGGTACTCAAAGCCGCGTTCCCCGAAGTGCCGATAGCGGTCGATGCGTCCTGCTCGGCAGGCGTGACGGTTGAAAGCCATAATACCGCTCTTAACGCTATGAAAGCGGTGCAGATCGAGATAATATAACTTATGAACAAAGAGCAGTTTTTGGAGTATTGCTTTAATGCCTACGGCACGGCGGCGGATTATCCGTTTGAAAAGGATTTTGATACGGCGGTGCTGAGGCACGGAGATAACCGTAAGTGGTACGCCATTGTGATGAAGGTGCCGCGGAATAAGTTTGGGTTTGAGAGTGACGAGATCATTGACGTCGTAAACCTTAAGCTCCCGACGGAGATGTTTGGATCATTCGGTGCGGTGGACGGCGTCTATCCCGCGTATCACATGAATAAGCTTCATTGGATATCTGTGCTGTTGCCGGATGCCGCTGAGGACGTGCTCGCGTTTCTTGTAAACGCAAGCTTTGAGATAACGAAAAGCAAAATAAAGCGGAGGTAAAAAATATGAAAAAGATTTGTTTTGTGCTCGCACTGGTACTTGCGCTTGTAACGCTTGGCGGTTGTAACGGCTACGTCAATGGCTACTCCGCCACTATTCTGATCACTTCTTCTCAGGGAGACGGGGCGAGTATGAAATTCAAGACCTTCAAGGGAACGTATGATCTGAAGCTGACGAGAGACGGCACCGCCGAGCATACGCTTGATATTGAGGCGAGTCTTGGTGAGGGCGAGATGGATATTTATATCGGTGTTGACGGCGAGAGGGAATTGCTCCGCACCGTCAAGGCGGGCGAGTCTTGTGACGAAACTATAACACTCGACGAAAAATACGATAACGAGAAAACCGTTTACATCATTCTTGAATCGCACGGCAAATGCGTCGACGGCGACTTTGAGTTTGAGTATAATTGAGGCGGTATTTGAGCGTCAGGCCCGAGCTAAAACCAACAGAAAAAGAGCGGACACATAAGACCCATCTTATGTGTCCGCTCTTTTTGTATATGAGTACGGGCTCATTATAAAACTCAGATATTAAGCTTTTTCTGATCCTTGGAGATCTCTTCTACCTTCTGTGAGTTCTTGCTGTTGTCCTGCTCGGCAAATTCACCTGTCAGATTTACACGAACCTTGCCGGTATCGTTCTGCTTTTCGGTGGAATCATTCTTGGGAGCAGTAGTCGCCTTTTCATTCATCTTGATCTTTTCTGCGATCTCCCTGAGCTCTTGCTTTGCGTCGGCAATAGAGGAGTCCTGCAGGATTGTGCGGGCAATGAGAAAGTCGTCCGTTAGAGTGCTTGAGAACTGCGTAGCGCCAACCAGAGGTCTTGCGTTTGCCTTAGCCTCGTGTCTTGTCTGAATATCCTGAGGTCTTATTCTGGGTGCGGGTTCATTTGCTTCGGCAGCTGCCTTTTTTGCATCCTCGATATACTGTTCTCTTGTTTTTGACGTCAGAGGTCTTGCGTCAGTATTGAAGATTCCGAGTCTTCCGGTAACCATCTTCTTGAAGAACTTTGCGTCTCTCTGCTCTGCATTGTTTCTGAAGGGGTGAATTATTCTCCACCAACGGGGACGCTTGCTGTTTATTTCCTCAAGAGCCTTGGAGTAACCAAGGATAACGGAGAGCTTTTCGGGCTCTTTGCAGTCGGCGTCAATGAGAGTCTGTGCATATTCTCTCATCTTACGCATGGGAAGCTTGCCGTCGTTATATCTCTTGATTATGTTTTCCACCTTGTCGTCGAGAATTGCGGTCTTTTCATCCTCAAGATCCTTCTGAACGCGCTCTACAAGGTAGGAGGTCTTAGGCCAACCGTCTACGGTAACCTTCTCCTGATTTACGGCGTCCTTGTAGCCGTTCATTACTTTCTTGTAGTCATTTATAAATTCCTTGCTGTAAAAGGAATCTATCTTTCTGTCGGCGTAATTTGTAAGCGCCATGCGGTAGAGATTTGAGAACGTGCTGACGTATGCTCTGCCGTTGATGTCGCCACCGGACTTTAAAAAATTCTCGGCGAGATTCTGATTTCTGAGAACGTTCATTTCAAATTCTTCAAATCTGAAATCAGTTCCGTATTTGTTGTTGAATTGCTCGGCTAAATGCTGATATTTGCTGAAATTCGTTGCCATAGTTAAAATCTCCTTTGTTGTTTGATTTTTATGCTTTGTGTTAATTTTTTGATATCACTGATGCGTTGATGGCATTTACATACTTACGCGAGAGCTTTTTGAAAGGGGAATTTCATCTATTGTCTTCTCGGAAAGCTCTATTTCCTCGCTGCCGTCCTGATGTGTCGTGAATTCATTTTTTTCGAATTCCATCTGATAACGGTATTCACCGATAAGCTGCTTTTTGGAATCGGGGGCGTCCTTGTCATTTAATGCACGCTCATCGGACGTAGCCTCGGTATGAAACAGGTTTGAGGGAATTTGGAAACGCTTGCTGATGGCACTT
>JBGVPV010000042.1:0-10045 GCA_045127215.1 Eubacteriales bacterium
AATATTCTTGCCTCCTTTGCAAAATGTTTGTGTGGTAACTACATTTTACACCTTGGTGGGAATATTGTCTATACTTTTTTCGGGTGTTGCACTTGATATTATAACATGCCGACCGCTTGCGGTGGATGAGTAGTCCTTTGCATAAGGTAACATTTACGCCCGAACGGACAGGCGTCCTCGACTGTCCGCTTGCCTTTTTTATTAACGCGCTCTCCCTCAGTCGCTAACGCGACAGCTCCCTCCCGGAGGGAGCCTGAATTTTAGATGCCTCCTCGACAAGCCTTCCCTTGTCATGGGAGCACTCCGCTTCGCTGCGTATCAAGTTTGCCGTAGGCAAACATTGAGGGGACCGCTTGCGGTGGATGAGTAGTCCTTTGTCATAAAGTAACATTTGCATAAAAACGGCGGGAGATAAACCCCCGCCCTACTGACGTATGATGTTTTTCTCGTAGGGGCGTTCATCGAACGCCCGCGGGCGACCAATGGTCGCCCCTACGGATGAATGATATTATTCTGTCGTAGGGCGGTGGCTTGCTGCCGCCGAAACAAAGGGAAAGGATAAAGAAACAACGGGAGACCACAGGTCTCCCCTACGGATTGATCGATATGATATTTTGGCAGGGGTAATTCATGAATGACCCGCGGGCGATTCGTGAATCGCCCCTACAAAGTAAATGTAGATATGACAAAATTGGTGGAGCATCCATAAATAATATGGATACTCCACCAATAATATTTTAATCCTTTATTTCAGGAAGCTTTTTTTTGCTTACTTTTTTTCTCGAAAAAAAGTAAGAGCTTTTTTACCTACTTCCTGCTATCAGTCTGCGAGAATGGTGATTCTGTTTGCAGTTACTTCCGTTATAAGATCAAGGATCCAGAAAACAGCTCCCACAGGAGTAACGAGGCAAAGAATACCGATTACAAGAGTTACCGTGTTCTTTGTTTCAAGATAACGAAGAATTCTGTAAACTCCGCTTACAAGACCGTTCAAAATAGCCTGAATAACTATTTTCGCTACCAAAGGAAGCGCTTCATACATTTCTGTATATTTTTGTGAAGATGACATATTATTCTCCTTTAAATATCAAAATCATTTGCCCGTAAACGCGCTCATAATGATCTCTTCAATAAGATTATTGAGCTGTCTGGTCTGTGTGGTTGCCTTAGCGCCCCAGCTTTCGTCATTCTCAATAGCCTTCTTGAATACCCATTCCGGAACGGATTCAAGCGCACGGTGGAAGATTCTGGAGAGGTCAAAGGTGGTAGTCGCTCTTACGATATCGTAGATCTGAGCGGACGCCGCGCTGGGAGCGTAACGAAGCTTCATAATGGTCTCAAACAGAACGGGAGTTACCTGTCTGTAAGACTCGGAAGCCATACACTCAATAGCGGCAGACGCCATCTCGGGATCGTGAGATCCGATACTGATAGAGTAAAGTGTAAACTGATTGGTAAGGGTGGAAACGTACTGCTCCTGCTCCTCATCATACTTCGGAATAGGAAGAATACCGTATCTCAAGCCCTCAGCCTTAGAGAATACGTCCTTAGCGGCGATAGCTCTACCGAAAATAAAGAGTGCCTCGCCTCTAGAGAACATCCACTTGGATGAGTTCTGAGTATCGTTTGCGTCGTCATTACCCTCACTTACGGGAACCGTGTAATATACGCTTCCCGAACGGTGAATGAAGTCGTTAAGGTCGGCTACAAATCCGTCAGCCTTAAGTCCGAAGCAGGACTCGTCAACGGAAATACCACCGGTTTTATCGTGGCTGAACATGTGAAGGTCAGCGCTGTAGAATGCGCAGTCGATCGCGCCGGTCTCTATGATAAATCCAAAGATGTCTCCGCTGCTGGGGATATTGTCGCCGTTATCCTCGTTGTATCCAACTGCGTTGGAGAACTCGTAGAATTTATCCCAGGTCCACTTGCCCGAAAGAGCAAGCTGGGTAAAGTCGTCAGTGAGCTTGTATTCCTGTACCATATCGAGATTGTAGAAGTTTATGTACATCTCGTAGAGGTAACTCGTGGAAATATCACCGGAGGCAAAATACAGCTTTCTGTTGATGGTCGCTTCCTCGGTGAGCGCTTCAGGCCACCAGGGCTTATCAAAATTGATGTAATCGTACTCGAGAAGGTCCTCGCACAAGTTACTCGTTGCGCAAGAAGCTACCGTGATAGACGCGGAGCAAGCGATGTCGTATTCACACGTGCCTGCGAAAACGTCTCTGTTCAAGAACTCAACGAAGGGCGCGGTCTGCCAGCCGGGAGTTCCAACGTAATCAAGCTGAATGTTAAGTCTCTGCTTGACTGCGCGGTCACGGTTATATACCGCGTTGCTTACCATATCGTCGGACGGCTCTGTGATATTGAACTCATCGTGGAAATTGTCTTCCCAGTAAAGTACGGTCAACGTGTCGCCGCCGTAATTGAGTGAGGGAAGATCGTCTTTTTCATAAGGATCGTTAACGGGGGGAACGTACTCGTTGTTGCCCGTATCTTCATCCTTCTTACAGCCTACGAATGCCGTGCACAGCATTACGAGCGCTATAAGCAAACAAATAATTTTTTTCATAAATACCTCTTTATTTTTCAAATGCGTCCATTATGTATTCTTCTATCATATTATTCAACCTTCTCGTATCGGTTGCCGCGTTTGCACCCCACGGGGTGTTATTCTTAACCGCATCTCTGAAAATATAGAGCGGTATCGAAGAAAGCGCGCGATGGAATACTCTGGACAGGTCAAAGGAAATAGAGCCTCTCACTATATCGTACACCTGAGAGGATGCTGCGGTAGGAGAATAACGCAGCTTCATAATGGTTTCAAACAGCACGGGGGTCACGCGTCTGTAAGACTCGGACGCCATACATTCCATGGTAGCCGCCGCTACCTCGTCAATAAGCGTGCCTGCGCTTATAGCGTAAAAGGTGTCTCTTGCGTAAAGTGCCGATACGTAATCTTCCTGATCTTCACTTGCCTTCGGCACGGGAAGTATACCGTAATTCAAGCCCTCGACCGTAGAAAAAATATCTCTTGCCCAGCAAGCTCTGCCTATGGTCATAAGCGCCTCGCCGCGAGAGAACATCTCGCCCGTGGTCCTTGCCGAAAGATCGGTGCTCTTAGGTCTGAAATACGCGTCTCCCGAGGTGTGCAAAAAGCTGTTGAAGTTGTCAATAAACGCAGCTGCATTACGGCTGAAGCAGGACTCGTCCACGGAAATTCCACCCGTGTTATCGTGGCTGAACATACGCAGTCCCGCCGAGAAGAATATCGGGTCTATCGTGGCGTCCTCAAGTATAAAGCCAAAGCGGTCGCCGTCGCTGGGGATACTGTCGTTATTGTTTTCCTCGTATCCGACAACGGAGGCGTATTCGTACAGCTTATCCCACGTCCACTTTCCGTCAAGCGCAAGCGCCGTAGGATCCTCAGCTATCTTGTATTCGCCAAACATATCGATGTTGTAAAACACCATATACATCTCGTACAGGGTGCTCGTCGAAATGTCACCCGCTCCGAAATACAGCTTCTTGTTTATGGTAGCCTCACCCGTAAGTCTTTCAGGCCACCAGGGCTTCTCAAAATTCAGATAGTCGTAATCAAGCAGGTCATTGCAAAGATTTGCCGTCGCGCAAGCCGCAACCGTCATTGAAAAGGAAGCCACGAGGTCGTAGTCACACGCGCCTGAGAAGATATCGTCGTGAAGCTCTTGCTGAAAACCGGAAGTCTCAAATCCGGGAACTCCTACGTAATCAAAGGTTATTCCCATTCTCTGCTCTACGGTTTTGTTACGGGTATATATGGAATTTTTGAGCATATCATCCGATGGCTCGGTGACCTCAAATTCATCGTGCTCGCCATCATTCCAAAAAAGGACCGTCACTGTTTCTCCAAAGTTCAGCTCGGGAAGGTCATCCTTCTCATAGCGACTCGGATCATAGAGACCGTCCTCTTTCGGTTTTGTGCCGCCGTTGTCGGCCGTGTCATCAGAGGCACAGCCAACAACAAACGTCACAAGCACCAGGCAAGCAGCCAAAAGTGCTATTATTCTTTTCATATTTTTTAAATTCCCTTAAAAACTCAGGATTGGAATGCGCTCATGATAACCTCTTCAATAAGAGTGTTAAGACGTCTGGTTACAGTAGTAGCCTGCGCTCCCCAAGAAGTGTTGTACTTGATGGTGTCCTTGAACAAGCTCTGCGGGAATGTCTCGAGAGCCTGATGGAAGAGTCTCGCGAGGTCGAACTGCATAGTAGATCTTACGATATCGTAAACCTGAGCAGTCTCGGCATCGGGAGAGTAACGAAGCTTCATTACAGTCTCGTAAAGAACGGGGGAGATCTGTCTGTAAGACTCGGATGCAAGGCACTCAATGATTGCCGCGCACATCTCGTCTCTGCCCTCTTCACCCGCTATACCCATGCTGATGCCGTACATAGAGAAGCCGTTTGCAAGTGTGGAAACGTACTCTTCCTGCGCTTCATCATACTTAGGCATGGGAAGGATACCGTACTCAAGACCTTCCTTGTGAGCAAGGTGAGTCTTTGCAACAGCCGCTCTGTTGATCATAAACAGAGTGTTTCCGTTAGCAAAGAAGTCTCTTACCTTTTCATCCGTCTCGGGATAGTAGTAAGCCGAACCGGAATTATGGATAAAGTTGTTGATATCAGCAACGAACTGGTCAGCCTTGTGGCTGTAGCAGGAATCGGAAACAGAAAGTCCACCTGTGTTATCGTGTGATACCATGGTAACGTCTATCGAGAAGAATATAGGACAAAGTCTGTTATACTCTACGATAAGGCCGTACTTATCATTTCCGTCTACCTCGCCGTTGTTGTTTGCGTCGTTAGCGCCGACAGCCGCGCAGTAGGTATAGAACTTATCCCAAGTCCACGTTCCGTCAAGAGCATACTTAAGAGGATCAGTATCAAATCTGTATTCCTCTATCATATTTCTGTTGTAGAACATCATGTACATCTCGTAAAGGTAAGCCAGAGAGATGTCACCGGACGCGAAATAAAGTCTCTTGTTGATTGTAGCCTGGTCCTGAAGACGCTCAGGCCACCAGGGCTCGTCAAGGTTTATGTAGTCATAATCCTTGAGGTTCATGCAGAGTCCCGCAGTGGAGCAAGCCGCCATGGTAAGACCGTAGCAGCCTACTACGTCGTAATCGCAAGTTCCGGAGGAGATATCCTTCTTCCAGAACGCGATAAACTTAGCAGTATTGTCGCCCTGTGCGTTACCAACCGAAGAAGCATAGTCAAACTTGATACCAAGTCTCTGCTCGGTGGTCTTTGTACGCTTATAGGAAGCGTTGACTACCAAATCGTCGGAGGGCTCTGTAATTTCAAATTCTTCCTTGTGCACACGGTCGGACCAGTAAAGCATAGTTACGTTTTCGCCACCGTAATTGAGCTCGGGAAGATCATCCTTTTCATAAGGATCTTCGGAAGGTTTGTAATCGCCGTTGTCAGGATCCACGTCGTCTTTCTTGCAGGAAACAAAGAAAGTAGCGAGCATCAGACAAGCGAGCACCAATGCTATTAATCTCTTCATAATTATTTCCTTACCTTATTTTATTTTTTTAAAATTTAGGAGATCAGGACTGGAATGCGCTCATAATAACCTCTTCGATAAGGTTGTTAAGAGTTCTTGTTGTGGAGGTTGCCTGTGCACCCCAGGACTTGTTGTCTCTGATGGTGTTCTTGAACAAGCTCTGAGGAATAGACTCGAGAGCCTTGTGGAAGATTCTGGAGAGGTCAAACTGAACGGTAGATCTTACGATATCGTAAACCTGAGAAGACTGTGCGTTAGGAGAATAACGGAGCTTCATAACGGTCTCGAAAAGAACGGGAGAGATCTGTCTGTAGGACTCGGATGCGAGGCACTCGAGAACTGCGGCGCACATCTCGTCTCTTTCCTCTTCCTTAGCAACACCGATGCTGATTCCGTAGAGAGAGAATCCGTTTGCAAGGGTGGAAACGTACTGCTTCTGCTCTTCGTCGTACTTAGGCATGGGAAGGATACCGTAGTTGAGGCCTTCCTTAACTGCAAGAGTAGACTTTGCAATGGCAGCTCTTTGAATCATAAAGAGAGTATTGCTGTTAGCAAAGAAGTCTTTTACCTTGTTATCGGTGAGCTCGTAGTAGAGAGCTGTACCGGAGCTGTGGAGGAAGTTGTTGAAGTCGGAAATGAAGCCGTCAGCCTTGTTGCTGAAGCACTCCTCTGCAACGGAGATACCACCGGTTCTGTCGTGAGAGAACATCTTAAGGTCTGCAGAGAAGAAGATAGGACAAAGTGTACCGATCTCTGCGATAAAGCCGTACTTATCCTCGTCGTCAACTGTCTGGTTGCTGTTAGCGTCGTTTGCGCCAACTGCCGCACAGTAGGTGTAGAACTTATCCCATGTCCATGTGCCGTTGATAGCGTAGGTAAGAGGATCTGTATCAAACTTATACTCTGTGATCATATCTGTGTTATAGAAGATCATGTACATCTCGTAGAGATAGCTGGTAGCTATATCACCGGATGCAAAGTAAAGCTTCCTGTTGATAGTAGCCTCTTCCGAAAGACGCTCAGGCCACCAGGGCTTGTCGAGGTTTATGTAGTCATACTCCTTGAGGTCCATGCAAAGATTTGAAGTAGCGCAAGAAGCTGTGGTAAGACCGTAGCAACCGAAAATATCGTATTCACAAGCGCCGGACTTAATGTCGTCCCCAAGGAACTGAACGAATTTCTGTGTGTTGTTGGTGTTACCGGGGGTAGAGACGTAATCAAACTTGATCTTAAGTCTCTGCTCTACGGTTCTGTTACGCATATAAGATGCGTTTGCAACCATATCGTCGGAGGGCTCGGTGATCTCGAACTCGTCCTTGTGAAGACAGTCAGACCAGTAAAGCATAGTTACTGTTTCGCCACCGTAGTTGAGTGTGTTGGGGAGATCGTCCTTTTCGTACGGATCTTCCCTCGGTACGTAATCGTTGTTATCGTCGCCTTCATCGTCCTTGTTACAAGCGATGAACATAGTAGCGAGCATAAGCAAAGCAAGTACCAGAGCTAAAATTCTTTTCATGCTGTTTTTCTCCTTTTTTGCATAATTATAGGTATCATAATTATACACGCTTTTGTCAAGTTTGTCAATACGTGCACAAAAAAATTCACTTTTTCATAAAAAAATACACAAAACAATCACCTTCAAAAATCACCTGTCTGCATAAAATTACACATTATGGAATTTGCGTGCCAAATACTGTAATTTACCTTATTTATATAATGCAGTTTTTTCTCGCTTCTTATTGACAATTCGCGCGTTGTATGATAAAATAATAAATTGAAGTTTTATGTTTATTTTATTTTAAGGAGAAATATAATGCATTGGTCGGATGAAATTGCAGCGAGGATAATCGAACGCAACCCCAACAAAGAAGAATACGTCTGCGCCGCAGGCGTCAGCCCCTCGGGCTCAGTCCACATCGGTAACTTCCGTGACCTTGCAACGCCCCTGTTCGTTGTAAAGGCACTTAAAAAGAGAGGCAAAAAGGCAAAGCTCCTCATTTCCTGGGATGAGTTTGACCGTTGCCGCAAGATCCCCGCAAACGTTCAGGCGGTAGTAGGTTCGTCCTACGATAAGTATATTGGCTGTCCCTACGTGGATATTCCCGATCCTTGGGGCTGTCATGAAAATTACGCTAAGCACTTCGAGGAGGAATTCCTTAAGGGTATCGAGCCCTTCGGCATCGAGCTTGATTGCAGATACCAGGCACATATGTACCGTTCGGGTAAATACGCAAAGGACGTGCTCGAGGCTATCAGAGCGCGTGACGAGATCTTTGAGATCCTTGACTCCTTCAAGACCAAGGACACAAGCAAATCTCCCGAGCAGCTCAAGGAAGAGCACGACGCTGAAAAGGCAGCTTACTCTCCCGTAAGCATCTTCTGCCCCGAGTGCCACACTGACTTTACAAAGGTCACCGCGTTCTCCGAGGACGGCACCGAGGCTGACTACGTCTGCCGTTGCGGACACAGCGGCCGCTTCAACTTTACCACCAACTTCAATTGCAAGCTCGGCTGGAAGGTCGACTGGGCTATGCGTTGGAGATACGAGCAGGTTGACTTCGAGCCCGGCGGAAAGGACCACTCCGCGCCCACAGGCTCTTACAATAACTCCAAGCTCATCGCAAAGTGTATATTCAACCACGAAGCCCCCATCTATCAGGGCTACGAGTTTATCGGTATCAAGGGTATGACGGGTAAGATGTCAAGCTCCTCCGGACTTAACCTCACCCCCGAGACCCTGCTCAAGCTCTATCAGCCCGAGGTGCTTCTCTGGCTGTACGCCAAGACCGATCCCACCAAGGCGTTTGATATCTGCTTTGACGACGGAATTCTGCGTCAGTATTTTGAGTTTGACAAGATGCTCACCGAAACACGCGAGGGCACGGCGTCTGAGATCTCCAAGGATATCATCTATAACTGCACCATAGACGGCAGAGAGATCGCTACCGTCCCCATGGCGCTTCTCGTTCAGCTCGGCTCTGTTGTAAACTTCAACGTGCCTATGCTTGAGACCGTATTTGAAAAGATCGGTATGCCCTACCGCGCCGCAGACTTTGCGGACAGACTTGACCGCGCAAAGTTCTGGCTTGAGCAGTGCGCACCCGATCAGGTAAACAAGCTCCGCACCACCAGAAACTTTGAGGTGTATAATACCCTCGACGAAAACGAAAAGAAGGCGATCGAGCTGCTCCACGCGTATATCGTAAAGGGCGGATACACCCTTGACGAGCTTGGCGCTGAGCTTTACGCTATCCCCAAGACCATCTACGGCACCGAGATGTCCGATAAGGAGCTCAAGGCTATTCAGGGTACCTTCTTCAAGACCGTTTACAAGCTTCTCATAGACAAGGAAAGAGGCCCCAGACTTTATCTGTTCCTCTTTGCAATAGATCCCGAGCAGTACGTCGGTCTGCTTGACTTCTCCTATCCCGAAACCGACGAGGAAAAGGCGGCAAACGCTCCCGTTTGCGAGGAATGCGAAACACATGCCGAGGAGGAGATCGACCGCACTCCCGATCCCGTTGAGCCTGTAAAGGATCAGGTCGAGATCGATGATTTTGCAAAGCTCGATATGAGAGTTTGCAAGATAATCAAGGCAGAAGGACTGCGCAAGTCTCACTCCTGCCTCAAGCTCACACTCTTTGACGGCATCGGCGAACGCGTAATTATGTCCTCTATCAAGGAATATTACAAGCCCGAGGAGCTCGTGGGAAGAAAGATCATCGTTCTTGCTAACCTCAAACCTAACCGTATCTGTAACGTAACCTCCAACGGAATGCTGCTTGCGGCTACAAACAACGCTTGCGGCTGTCAGGTCATCTTCGTTGACGACTCCGTCCCTGAGGGTACGGCAATACACTAAAAAATCACCACGCTTCAGTGAAATAAAAAGCACCGTTAAGATTTTCTTGACGGTGCTTTTTTATAAGCGTCGCGTTACACTCGCTCGGGAGCACCAAGGCGCTCCCCTACGGACGTATAACATTATTCATCCGTAGGGACAGGCGTCCAACGTTTGCCTTTGGCAAACTTGCCAAGTTCGCTATGCGAACGTTGTCGACATGTCCGTTCGGGCGTAAATGTTACTTTGTGACCGCGCGGGCGACCAATGGTCGCCCCTACAATGTATAACATTATTTATCCGTAGGGGCGACCATTGGTCGCCCGTTTTTATGCAAATGTTACCTTATGACAAAGGACTACTCATCCACCGCAAGCGGTCCCCCTTCCCTGACAAGGGAAGGCTTGTTAGTATCGATTGTGCTTCAGATGATTTATTAACAATCGTGTGCAAACAAATAAAAATGCATAGGACGACAAAACGGGTTACATTACGCCTCCCCTGGTCAGGGAGGGGGGACCACGAAGTGGTGGATGAGTAGTCCTTATCCGACGAAGTCGGGTGAGGGAGAATGCGTGAATTAAAAGAAATATTTGTTTAAGACCACGCGGGAGGATATAGAATCCTCCCCTACGGTCATATAATAT
>JBGVPV010000043.1:0-15814 GCA_045127215.1 Eubacteriales bacterium
TCGCTCAAATAGTGTAAAATGTGTGTAGGACAATATTCTTACCTCCGTGTAGTTGTTTGTTGTGGTGACTACATTTTACACCTTGGTGAGAATATTGTCTATACTTTTTTGAGGTGTTGCACTTATTATTATAATCTGCCGAGCTGCGCGAAGCGACTGAGGGATTGTTTTTTTGCAAAATGTTACATTATGCCCATGCGTGACGCCGAGGACGTCGTCCCCTACAAATGAATAATATTATCTCAGCGTAGTGTCGATCCACAAACTGTCAGTTTTTGTTGAAAATTCACAAATTTATGCACAAAAAATATTCAATACGTAGATTTTAAAACAAATCACGTGTTTCCTCTTTACAATCACGTGACCGTGTGATATAATCATAATACAGTCAAGAGAAACGGAGGTGATCAGATGTCGAGTACTTTTCCCGGAACGACCGTTGAGGTTTCAAAGCTGCAAAAGGGAAGCTCAAAGGTACTCTTTGGTGGAGTGTTTGCAACGGGAGGGATAACGCTTTCACAGGTCTCGATAATGACGGGGCTTGAACCTTACCTTATACAGAATTGGGTCAAACGCGGGTTTGTATCCTCACCCGTAAAGCGTCTTTATTCCGAGGAACAATTTGCGCGTATAGTCATTATTAATATGCTTAAGGAGGCGCTTCAGATCGAGCGTATCTGTTCGCTTATACGAGTGATAGGCGGAGTTCTTGAGGATACGACGGACGATCTTATAGGAGATGCGGAGCTCTATCATCGCTACGTTGATATGATCTCGGATGAAAGTATCAATATAACCGATCCCGAGTCTGTAAAGAGCGCTGCTGTTGCCGCCGCATCGGATTTTGTTGAGAGAATACCGAATACCCGTAAAAAGCTTGAGCGTATATTTGAAGTAATGCTGTATGCTCACGCCGCATCCAAGCTCCGCGCATCAGCAGAGCAGATGCTGAGCACCCTCAGATAAAATTAAGTAGTTTTGGAAAGGATATAATATTATGATAGATTGGTGGAATTCACTAACGCTTGTGTCGCAGATCTTTTACTGTATCGCCGTACCCTCAACGCTTTTGTTACTTATTCAGACTATAATGATGCTTGTGGGACTCGGCGACGATGCCGCATCCGATATAGGTGACGTCGACGTATCCGATGCAGACGTTTCCGACGGAGTATTCGGAGATAACGAGATCACGGAGATACCTGATGACTTCGGGCTTGAAGGCCTGAGAATACTTACGGTCAAGGGAATAATTTCCTTCCTCGTAGTATTTAGTTGGGTAGGAATCGTGTTTGAGAGTGTTGGCGCTCAGCTTTTCATTACCATACCCGTGTCCGCGGTATGCGGACTTGCAACCATGCTGTTGCTCGCGTTTCTTATGCGTGCCGTTATGAAGCTCAGAAGTGACGGTAATATGGACACTAAAAATGCCATTGGCACGTCGGGTAAGGTTTATCTTACCATCCCGCCCGCAAGAAGCGGAGAGGGAAAGGTACAGCTTTTGTTGCAAGGCTCTTTTGTGGAGCTTGGCGCGGTTACCGATGACGAGACCGCAATCCCCACGGGAAGTGAGATTGTGGTCGTTGCTGTCAGCGGACAGACGGACCTTGTGGTCAGAAGAAAATAAGCTCATATTTTTTGAGAATATAAATTTAAACAAATGGAGGAGAAAAAATGAACCCTGAAGTAATTTATTTGATTTGCGCGATCTTGCTCGTTGTAGTGGCATTTGTTGCTTGGATCTGTTCAAGATACAAGAAGTGTCCCTCGGATAAGATCATGGTTGTTTACGGTTCTATCGGTAAGAATAAGGACGGTACAAACCGTAGTGCAAAGTGTATCCACGGTGGTGCGGAATTCGTAATTCCCGTATTCCAGTCGTATTCATACCTCGATCTGACGCCTATTTCAATTCAGGTCGACCTTAAGAATGCGCTGTCGAGACAGAATATCCGTATCGACGTTCCCTCGAGATTTACCGTAGGTATCTCTACCGAGCCCGGCGTTATGCAGAACGCGGCTGAACGACTTCTCGGTCTTCAGCTCTCCGAGATACAGGAGCTTTCCAAGGATATTATCTTCGGTCAGCTTCGTCTTATCATCGCAACGATGGATATCGAGGAGATCAATACCGACCGTGACAAGTTCCTCGCGGCTGTAAGCTCTAATGTTGAAACCGAGCTTAAGAAGATCGGTTTGCGCCTTATCAACGTTAACGTAACCGATATCAGTGATGAATCCGGCTATATTGCGGCTCTTGGTAAGGAAGCGGCTGCAAAGGCTATTAACGACGCTAAGAAGAGCGTTGCTGAGCAGGATAGAGACGGTTCTATCGGTGAGGCTAACGCGAGAATGGAGCAGAGAATTAAGGTAGCTGAGGCTGACTCTATAGCAATACAGGGTGAGAACGAGGCTAAGATGAAGATAGCTATGTCCGATGCTGCCCTTAAGGAAAAGGAAGCAGAGGCGCTGAAAATTGCTACCACTGCTGAAAAGATCCAGGCTGCAAAGGCACTCGAGGAGGCGTATGCGGCTGAACAGTCTGCCGAGGTTGCAAGACGTAACAAGGAGCAGGCAACACTCGAAGCGGACATCATTGTTCGTGCTGAGGCAAAGAAAAAGGAAATGGAACTCGAGGCAGAGGCTGAGGCTGAGCAGATGCGTAGAAAGGCGAAGGGTGAAGCTGACGCTATATACGCAAAGATGGAGGCTGAGGCTCGAGGCGTTGAGGAGATACTTAAGAAGCAGGCTGCCGGTTTTGCTGAGATCGTACAGTCCGCAGGTGGTGACACCAACGCGGCTCTCCAGCTGCTCATAGCTGATAAGCTCGAGGAGCTCATGCGTGTTCAGGTTGACGCTATCAAGAACATCAAGATCGATAAGGTTACCGTTTGGGACGGCGGTCAGAATGCTGACGGCAAGACCTCTACCGCAAACTTTATCTCGGGTATGATGAAGTCCGTACCCCCTCTCGACGAGATGTTCGCAATGGCAGGAATGCAGTTGCCTACGTACCTTGGTAAGAAGACCGAGGGTGAGGCCGAGGCAAAATCCGAGTAATAAAGCTACATAGAAGCTATAAAAAACGCTCACGAACGGTTTTCGTTCGTGAGCGTTTGCTCTTATTCAGTTATTTTACTTATATATTCTTTGGCTTTTGTGATGTCATTCTCCACTTGCTTTGCAAGCAGCTCCACGCTCTCAAATTTTGTTTCTGCGCGTAAGAAATGCAGAAATTCTACGGTTATCTCCTCGCCGTAAAGATTGCCGTCAAAGTCGAATATATGCGTTTCCGCGCAGAGAATATCGGTGTTAACGGTGGGGCGAAGCCCTACGTTCGTGATGCCGTATCTGATCTCTGCGTCCAAAAGCACTCTCGTGACGTAAACGCCGTTTTTGATAAGCAACACGTCGCTGTCGGGAATCATATTTACCGTAGGAAATCCAAGTTTGCGCGCGAGATGTTGTCCGTTTACGACATCTGCCGTGACGGAATAATATCTGCCAAGCATATTTTTGATTGTTTCGGTATCTCCGTCAGCTATCGCGCGTCTTATTGCCGAGGAGCTTACGCATACGCCGTTTTGGGTGTATTCGTTAACCGTGGTAACGCTTACTCCGTTTGCCGTGCATAGCTTTTCGAGAAGCTCGCTGTTACCCTTGCCGCCTGCGCCAAAGCTGTAATTAAAGCCGCATACCACGTGCCGCGCGCCTATCTTTTCGCAGATAATATCATTCACAAAATCCTCGGCGGGTATGCCGAGAAAATCCTTGGTGGGTGATACGGTTATATCGTAGTCTACTCCAAGACTCTCAAATATAGCGCTTTTTTGCGCGTTTGAGATGATAAGCGGAGTTTTTACGGGGGAGAAAGCGTTGCGGGGCGGGGAATCAAAGGAGAGCACCGCAAGTGGAATTCCATTTTTCTTGGCTATATCCTTTGCAGTTTCTATTACTTGCCTGTGACCGAGATGCACTCCGTCAAAGCAACCAAGCGCCAAAACGCACGCGCCTTCGGCTATCATGCCGTGCAGGATTTTGTTTTTTACGGTTTTCATATTCTCGCCCCCTTTCTCGTGAATCTTAGGTTATTATATCATAAAAATTTCTATTTGTAAAGGGCTTAGTTGCACTCAAAATAACTGTTAAAGTAGACGAAAAAATATTTTTTATTTTTTTTAAAAATATGCTTGACAAATATGTCGGCTTATGCTATAATATATACCGTCGCCGCGATAGCGGTGGCAAACACATGCTGGTGTGGCTCAATGGCAGAGCAGCTGATTTGTAATCAGCAGGTTGTTGGTTCGACTCCGATCACCAGCTCCATTCAGTTGGGCAACAGTCCAGCTGATAATTTGGGGGATTTCCCGAGCGGCCAAAGGGGGCAGACTGTAAATCTGTTGTCACTGACTTCGGTGGTCCGAATCCACCATCCCCCACCAGAAAAAAGCCTAACGCAATCGCGTTAGGCTTTTTTCAGTTAAATCCGTCCTTGCGGACGGGATAAATCCACTTCGTGGATGAAATCGCTACGCGATGAAATCTTGCTACGCAAGGTTAAGAAAGGGCGGATTTGATTTCATCTGAGGTGGCACACCGAAGATTTCATCCGAGTTCACTCGGATTTCATCCTGCAAAGCAGGATTTCATTAAATTTATAAGGCTTGCTGGGATAGGTTTCGTCCTTGCAAGCCTTTTTGTTTTAGTTGTAAACCACAAATCGTTCACTTTATATCCATCTCGTTCAATTTATAGGATATCGTTCAATTATTGATTTACTGAAGAAACACCTTGATTTTAGTTAGATATTATGCTATAATGAACTCACCTATAAATAAGAATTTGACGATAAATAATATTTTTAAAGTTTATGTAACCTTTTAACTATTTTTATCGTCTTATATGGTGAAAGCACAAATAATATTTGTAAAAGGAGATGTCTAGTATGAAAAAAACACATATAATAATCTCTATACTGTTGCTCTTTGCAGTGCTTATATCTTGCACGGGTTGTTTGGGTTATGCGACTAGATTGCCGAATAATACTTACGATAAAGTGAGCAAGGTTTTGTTTGGCGTTGACGGAACTGAATATGTTTTAGCGTACAAGGATTCTATGGATGATTTTGTCTTGACTATTGAGAGCACGCTCGACAGTGGCAAAATTGATATATCCAATGCTTTCGGTCAAGTAAAGATGCCTTGTGATGATTCCGCCGTAGAATATAACAAGGAATCGTGCGAACTTTGGTTTGAAATATTGATTGAAAACGGAAAATACAAAAAGTTGTTCTTTACGATGAACAAAAACGATACTCAAACAATTTGGATTTATGCCACGACAACGGATAGCTACGATGACGGTGGCTTTTTGGAATACTATTCTTGCGATTGCAAGGAGCTTGTAGAATTAGCCACACAATATGCTAAAAGTATTAAAGGCATTGATGGTGCAACCAAAATTGAAATTGTAAAGTACGATATTGGCGAAGTAATAGGAACGGTTACCATTACAGAGGAAGCAAGCGTTAAGCATATCGTTGATAATCTTAGCTCTCTAAAGCTCAAGGAACTGAAATACAATATGCTTACTGCGATTGAATATGAGTTAACCTTCTATAATACAGATGGAGAAATAATGAAAACTATTTCCATTACTTTAGATGGTTGGATTGACTATGGTTCTTTTCACTCTGTTGTAAGTGGCGAGCTTGACATATACTATATTGCAGGATTATTTGAGTAAGACAAATTCCAATTTGTCGGACAAATATAGGTACCAAAGCCTTTCACCAAAATGAACCCATAACTCCAAAATTTGCACCCATATAAAAGTGGTATCAAAATTTTAGATTACTTACAGAAAAAAGCACTTTTAAAAGGCTGGTTCTCATAAGGACGTTTGATATTGTTTTGTAGGGGCGTTCATCGAACGCCCGCGGGCGATCAATGGTCGCCCCTACGGATAAACAAATCTGATCCGCAGAAAACAAATAATAAACCCCGACAGGTTTTTAAGGTCTGTCGGGGTTTATTTTATTCTGTTAGATAAATTTGGATTGGCTTATTCAATTTCTGTACGGATAGTAAATACATTAGGAAGATTGAAAATATCTTTTTTTAAGAACTGTGGGTAAAAATACTCATCTTTCAATCTTTCAAACTCTAACCATTCAAAGGTGTGGGTGCGGTGGCCTTCATTTGATGTGAATTTTTCGCCTCTTGTCAATAAGTCCGTATCTGTGATATCCATTAAGAAGTAGATGCATAGTTCGTGATAATTAAGATTGTCGACATCTTCCGTAAAAAACGCTTGATTTAACCAAAGCGGACGTACAATCTTAGGTGTAATGTTCAATTCCTCTTGAATCTCTCTAATAACGGCATTTTCCGCAGTTTCACCAATTGCAACTCTTCCGCCGGGCAGAAAGTAATATGGCGATCTATCGTCATGCATTGCCAAGATTCTTTCGTCAGAAATCATCATAGCACAAACTCTATAATTGAATTTTTCATTACCTGATTTGAAAGATATATCCATTTTCTCACACCCCATCAAATTCTTTTCTGCTATACTGTTTTATCGCAAGTTTCGCCTTTGTATTACAAACGCATCGGGCAAAGCCCATACACCTATACTTCTGTCTTCAAATGCTTGTAGTACCAACGCATTAGGTTTTCGTAGATGTATTTTCTACGAGTTTCATAATCATCTCTGTCACGAACAATATGCTCGGCATACGAACGCTGAAACATTTTTTCTATTCCAAATTTTTGTTTACAACTACGCGAAGTTAAAGACTTAAACGCGCAGATCACATCATTCAAGGTAGGGGAGGGGCTTGCTCCTCCCGCCTTTCCGTGCAGAAAGATAACTGCATGGATATGGTCGGGCATAATAACATAATCTTCAATGGTTACACTCGGAAATCGAGCCTCAATCAATTGTAATTGCTCTTTTACAACCTCACCGCAAGGTTTCAATTTAACCGTGATTTCGGGAGGAGCAAGCCCCTCCCCTACCGCCGACCTGTTTGTTTTATCGGTAGCCGTAAGGTTTTCTTTGACTATTTCGGATAAAATATTCATTCTGTCACGTATGCATATCGTAACGAAATATGCACCTGCGGAACTGTAATCAAAATTTTTAGCCTTGTTGGTTTTCTTTTCGGCAATTCTTTTTCCTTATCCATTTTCATCACCCATGTCATTATAACACAAATCGGCAGAGGAAACAAGTTCTCTGCCGAAATTTGTAAACATCCTTATGAGAACCAGACTAAAGCAAGTACCTTTTCTTTGTTATTCAATAATCCCCTGAATCGCTTCAAGTATTTTAAAGCGAGCCTGATAGCTTGGCTTGTCCGTCTCGGTTATGATCTCGTATTGATCAGGGGAGAGACCTACGGAGATAAAAGCGTCCTCGTTGGTATTGGCGCGTGTGGCGGCGTCAAGGCAGAGCGGAGGGAAGAGCACGCACCACCAATTCTCGCCCTGTGCCTCGCCTATATTTACCTGAAGCGAGAGGTACTTTCCTGCGGGAAAGCAAAGCGCGCCGTAGCTTTTCGTGGGGTATTCCTCAGCGCCAAGAGAGACGTCAGCCGCATAACTTTCGCCCTCGCTGCGTATTACGTCCTCCGCGCAATCCTCTATCTCACACAGCAGCTCTGAGAGTCCTTGCTCGGCGTCGGAGAGAGTATCGTATTTGCCGAGTCGTTCGCCGTATTTTTCAAGAATGGCGTCTCTCACGGCAAGTTTTAAGCTCTGATCGCTCTCGCTGTTTGAGTTTGCCTTGACGTGCAGACGTATGACGCTGTCGTATATTTTTGCCTCGGAGTGAACGGGCAGAAGTCCTATGACGCAGAAAACTATCGAGAGGGTGACGAGTACGGTAAGTAATTTTTTCATAAAAAAACGCTCCTTTTGTGATGTCTGATGATTCAGTATTTCACGTTTTGGAGCGTTTTATTCATTTTTTGAATTATAACCAGGAAATTATAAGCGCGAGTACGTAGATCACCGCGCAGGCGATCGCCGACGGGGCGCGGATCACGTCGATATAGGAGCGCTTGATATCCTGCTTTTTCTTGATAACGGGTTGTCTGTAAGCTGCGGAGTCACCGCGATAGAGATACTGACGGTAGAGCTTTGACGCTTGTCCGCAGAACACCGCGGCGGATACGAAGAACAGAACTGCGGTGAGGAATACAAAGAATTCGGGGCTTCCCGTTATATTGTAAAGCGCGCTCATATAAGGCTGCGCAAAAAGCCCGAACAGGTTGTAAAGAAAGTGAACTATCATAGCCCCGATAAGCGAGCGAGTTGCGTAAAGCGTCAGCGCAAGTACGGCTCCCGCGAACAGATAAACGGGGATATTTACGATATTGAAGTGAAGCAGTGCAAAGAATACTGAGCTGAGCACCACGCTTCTTGTGACACCGCCGCGCTCGTATTCGCAGGTAAGTATTCCGCGGAAGACGAATTCCTCGCAGATCGCGGGGAGCACGGCGAAGGCAAGCAACAGGTAGAGCCTTGATCCCACCGTACCGTTATCCTTGGAAATAAAGGTGTCGTAAAGAGAGAAGTTGTGCGAAAGGCTGTCAAGACCGCCAAAAAGCACGCTTATCAGAACACCGCCTGAAATGAGCGTGAGTGCCGCTGATAGCATAAGGGGAACGGTGTTGAAGGCGGGGAGCTTTATGCGGAGCTTTTGAGTATACCTCTCACCGCTGAACTTACACCAGAGCGCACCCGGGAGTAAGAATATCATCATCTGGAGCATTACGATGCTGAAATACTCGTTTTCGCGGTTGATAAACGCAAAATCTATCAGCTTTGAGAGTAGCATCAGAATATAAGTGGCAAGTACGAGTACCGTAGGCTGAAGCACTACGGTCTTGGTCTGACCTTGCGTGTCCCGGATCTTCTTTATGCCGTCCGAAAAACGTTTTTTCAAGATTTTCTGCTCCTTTCTGATAGAGTTTTGGTGTGGGTAGGGGGTTAATCTGCGATGACGGTGTGGCGAAGCTCGTCCGCGTATTCTTTGCCGCGGAAGATGGCGACTATCTCCAGTCCCATTTCAAGTGCCGCGCCCATGCCTTTAGCGGTTATAAGCTTTCCGTCAACCACTACTTTTTTCTCAGGGATGGTTGCGCCGATGAGTCTGTCCTCAAATCCCGGATAGCAAACCGCGCTTTTACCGCGTAAAAGTCCCTCGTCGCCGAGTATGGACGGAGCGGCGCAGATAGCCGCGATATATTTGTCATTGTCAGATGCATATCTGAGGGCGTTCATCACGATCTCGCTGTCGGCGAGATTGAGCGTTCCCGGCATTCCACCGGGGAGAAATATCATTTCAAGATCGGCGCTTGTGAAGTCAGCGTCGGTCATATCTGCGGTGACGGTTATGCCGTGCGCTCCCGTGATCTGACTTTTGCCCACTCCGACCGTAGTTACGTCAAGCTCTGCGCGTCTGAAAAGATCAAGCGGACAAAGCGCTTCTATCTCCTCAAAGCCGTCAGCTAAAAACATATAGATCATACAATACCTCTACGTGTGAAAATCTTACTTTGCAAAGTACTCGCCAAGCGCTTCGATAGCGACCTCGCACTCCTCACGGGTCTCAAGGTTCTTTATCTTAACTATACCGCCCTCAAGCTCACTGCCGCCCATAATAACTATGTGGCTGTAATGGCCCTTGATGGCGTAGTCGATCTGCTTGCCGAATTTCTTTGAGCCGAGATAAAGCGCGGTGGTAATGCCGAGCGACTGTATCTTTTCGGTCAGCTCAAGATATTTTACGTAAGGAACGTCGTCAAAGCGAGTGATGAGCACCTTGGTTTCGTTTTTGTAAAGATCGGGGATAAGCTTGTGAGTTACAAGGAAGTTTTCAAGCGTTACGTCACCCATTCCGTAGCCAACGCCGGAAATTTTGGCGTTCTTTACGAAAAGTCCTACGAGATTGTCGTATCTGCCGCCGCCGAACATAGCGCGGTTGTTCTCGGGAGCGTTGTCAAATACCTCGAAAACAGTTCCCGTGTAGTAATCAAGTCCTCTGACTATACCAAAATCAAATACGCAGTATTTGTCAAGTCCGGTTGCACGGAGTGCCGCGAAGAGATCGCACAGCTCGCGTGAGCCTTGGGACTCGGGGCAGAGAGCAGTTGCCTCGTCAACAGTCATAGTGTAGAGCGCGTCTATCTTTGCAAGCTTGTCGGCGTCAAGACCGAGAGCCGCCATATCCTTTTCGTAGGACTCGCGGGTAACCTTGTTCTTGCGGTCGATTACCTTGGATACCTTTTTGGTTGTTTCCTCGTCGGTGTCCGCGATAGCGGCGATAACGTCGTTGAAGAAGCGTCGGTTGTTGATACGGACGGTGAACATAGTCTCGTCAGCGTCAAACGCCTTCATTACGTTGATGGCACTTGTGATAACGTCAAGGTCGGCCTCGTAGGTGTCGCAACCGAAAACGTCAACGTTGAGCTGCCAGAACTCGCGCAGACGTCCGCGCTGAGTGGCTTCATAGCGGTACATATTGGGCATGGAGAACCAACGCAGAGGGAAGGAGAGCTCGTTCATCTTACCTGCCACCATACGAGCCACGGTGGGCGTCATTTCGGGGCGGATAGCGAGAGAGCGGTCTGCTCTGTCAAGGAAATTATAGGTCTGCTTGGTGGCGATCTCCTCGCCGCTCTTTGCGGCGTAGAGCTCGAGAGACTCAAGCATAGGGCCGTTATATTCTTCAAATGCCGAAAGCTCAAGCGTCTGGCGGATCTTTCCGAAAAACCAGTTGCGAAGGCGCATATCGTCGGGGTAAAAGTCACGTGTTCCCTTATAGGGCTGTGTTGATAAAAGCTGTGCGCACATTTTGTTATATCCTTTCAAAAATCATAAATAAAGCATATATAGTTTATTATATCACGATTTATATCTTTTGTCAATAATCAAGCGGTGTGCTTTTGCTCGTTTTTCGTCGCAAAGTAACTTTTGCGTGGGTGCGGGTCGTCGAGGGTCTACTGCGGTTCGGTCACGCTCGGGCTCGAACACTACCCTCGCGCCGCTTCGCTACGTCGACCCCTACGAATGTATATTGATTTATGCCGTAGGGGAGGGGCTTGCTCCTCCCGAGTTTCACAAGAATTTACTTTACGTTAATGCGGGAGCACCAAGGCGCTCCCCTACCATCCATATTCCATATAATCATATTTATCCGCAAGGGCGTTTTGCCTTCCGCACGGCTTCTTTTTACAAAAAAGCGGTAAAAAAATTCAAAATGAGTACATAGTTTTATTGTATTATATATAATGTATATCTATACTTTTTTACGGGGGTATGAATTTTGATTGAAATTAAAGATCTGACTGCCGCGGTGGACGGTAGAAATATAATAAACGGGGTCTCGCTGACCTTTGAGGAAAGAGGCGTGTACGCCGTGCTTTGCGCTTCCGAGGAACAGAAAAGGGCGCTTGCAGAGCTGATCTCGGGCTGTTGTGACGCGGATCGTGGAGAAATACTCGTTGACGGAGAGATTATGTCGCGGAGTAATATTTCCTTAAAGAAAGCCGTAAGACTTGCGCGCTCCGACGTGGGATATTTCGGTGACGTCAGCCCTTACGAGTATATTCAATTCGTAGGAATATCTATGGGTGTCGAGCGTGAAAAGCTGGCAAGACAGATCGTTGAGGCAATTGATCTGCTCGGGCTTCAGGACGTAAAGGATAAGCCTGCGCGCGCGCTGACCGAAGGGGAAAAGTGCCGCCTTGGCATCGCCGCGTCACTTATCGGCAACCCAAAGGTCATAGTGATAGACTCGGTGCTTGATCATTTTGCGGGCAGATCGCTTGAACAGATGTATGACGTTGTGGAAATGCTTGGCGGCATCAAGACGGTGGTGCTGATCACCTCAAAGCCCGCGCACGCCAAGCGCCTTTGTGAGTACGTGGCTCTTATGGCAAACGGACGCGTGGCGTTGTTTGATAAGATCGCGGATATAGAGGCGCGGATAAACGAGTCCGCACAGACTCGTGTAAGCGCTCGCGGAGAGACGCAGGAGATACTTGACGCTATCCGCGCTTTAGACGGAGTTAATGACGTGAAGCTGATAAAGACCTCGCGTGACAAGATATCCGAAATAGAGCTCTCTCACGTATATGACGCATTTATCAAGGACAGAATTTTCAGCGCGCTCGCGGCGATAAACGCGCCCCTGCTTTCCTCGGAAACGGTTGCGCTGTCGCTTGATGACGTTTTTTATACCTTGTGCGTAAGGGCAGAGAAGAACAACGCCGATAAGGAGGGCAAGAGATGAAAACTGTATTTTTGCGTGAGCTTTTGCTTGCATTTCGCCGCATAGCCACCTATGTAACCATAGGCGTCAGCGCGCTTGTTACGGCGTTATTTTTCATAACCTCTAACCTTACGTACGCAAGTCCTACCATAGCCTCAACGGTTTCATTCGCACAGCTCGTATCTGCCGTTGCGGTACCGATGCTTGCATTTATCGTATTTGCGCCCTCAAAGAAGGCAGATACCGATGCGTTTTACGATATGCTTCCCATAAGAGGCGCGGAGATCTTTTTCGGCAAATATTTGTGCGCGCTTGCGCTTTTTGGCGTGTCGATGCTTCCCATGTTTTTTTATCCCGTTATCGCGGGTGCGTTTGGAGCGGTAGATCACGCACAGTGTTATCTTTTGATACTTGTGTACGCGCTCTCTGAGGTGGCGTTTCTTACTATCTGCGCTGCCGTGTGTATGGCGACAAGAAGATTTGCAAGAGGGGTATCGATTGCGCTGTGTTACGTCTTGGGCGTGGCGCTTATGTTCGTGGGTATTGCAAACGTGGTGATTCCCGTAAAGCCCGTGGTATCCCTTGTGATGTTTGCGGTGCTCGCGCTTATCGTGGGTGTCATCGTTTTCCTTGTGACGAAAAAGATAGTGCTCTCTGCAATTACTTTCGCCGCGCTTGAGGCGATAGTGTTCGCGCTTTATTTTGCCATACCCGATATTTTCGTGTGCGGCTTTGAGCGTTTTCTTGACGCGACCTCGATCTTTGACCGACTTGGCGCGTTTACCACGGGACTTTTTGACGCGACCGCCTTCGCTTTTTACGCTTGCGCTATTTCGGCCATTCTCTTTCTTGCGTACCGCGTGTTCGCAAAGAAGCGTGCAAAGAATTTCGTCCGCAGTACGCTCTTTACGGCGGCTTCCATCGTAGTTGTGATAGCTATGGTGCTCGTTAACGTGGCGCTTTATTTCCTGCCGTATAACGTGACTATGTCTGATATGACTCTGACTCACAGAAACAGCGTGGGCGAGAAAGCGCAGAGATATCTTTCTACCGTCAACGAACCCGTTACCATATATCTGCTTGAGCCAACGGGCGCTGTGGATTACGAGATGTATCTCGAAAGCGTGGCGGCGTGCAGTCCGTATATTACGCTTGAAAAGGTATATTATGAAAATACCCCCGAATTTTATACCGACAGGGGTATAAGCTTTGACTACGCTAACAGCCTTTACGTTGAGAGCCAAAGGAGAGGGGATTATCTGAGCTACGTGAATCTTTTCAGCTACACCAACGAGACGCTCGGACTTACTGATATGAGTATCAGCGACTATCAGTACTATTATAGTATGTTCTCCTCTAACAGCTCGTACGCGGAATATCTTGCCGTGCTTGCATATAATACGGTTGAGAACTATAACGCCGACTCAATGATATGCGGTATCGTGGAATACGCTGTCAAGGAAATTATTCCTAAGAGCTACTATCTCACGGGACACGGCGAGAGGGAGCTTGAGGCGAATGACGGCGCGTTTGCAGGTCTCGGATTTACCGCATGTACCCTTGAGAACGGTGTTCCCGCGGATGCGGCAAGTCTTCTTATAAATGCTCCTACGGTGGATATCACCGAGGCGGAAAAGCAGGCGTTGCTCGGTTTTCTTGCAAGGGGTGGGGAGATCACCTTTATTACGAGTCCCGAGAATATTTCAATGCCCAATCTGATGGCGGTGCTTGCGGAATACGGAATGAGCGCGACTGAGGATATCGTGTCCGTAACCAAGCCCAAGGATAGCACTCAGAATACGGAAGAGACGCAGGAGACTGAGAAAACCTCGGAATTTAATCCGACTATAAATACTCAAAGCGATATAATGTATCTTTTCAGCGATCCCAAGTATACGTTCTCGGTAAAGGATACCAATAATATAACTTACGATAAGAGCGTAAAGCCCTCGCTTATGATAACTCCGCTTCTGATCGCGCGTGACGGTGATACTACGTATACCGTTGCTTGCTCTGCGGAAACCGCGGCAGGCGCGAGAATAGCGTGGTTTACGGGCGCGGAGTCCTATAACGATATAAAGAATCTCGCGCGTTTCTGTCCTATCGCCGCTTCCACCTGGACGCAGATAAAATACGAGAGTGACGTTTCGGGTATCCCGTCGGTCGTTTATAATCCGCTTTCAACTCCCATCACCGATAACGATGCGGTGGCTGTGTCAGCGGCACTTATCGTGCTTCCTATCGCATTTGTGGCTGTCGGTTGCGTTATGATCATTCGCCGCAGAAGAGTTAAGGCGGCGTGAGCTTGGAATTTATGAAGATTATTACACTTACACTCAGTCCGTGCTTTGACGTGCATTGTTATGCCGAGGATTTTGAGAGGGGCAGGGAGAATATAGTGCGTACGCAGTCCGTTTGCCTTGGCGGTAAGGGGATAAACGTTAGCCGCGCGCTTCTCGAAAACGGATTTGAAAGCACCGCCGTCGTGGCGGTGGCAGATCAGGGCGGTGCGGAGCTTTGCGCCGAGCTTGATAAGGTGGGCGTCGATTATCGTGCCATCAGAGTCAGCGGACGAGTCCGCAATAATATAACCGTCCATACCGCAAGCGGTAAGGAGAGCCGCATTTGCTTTGACGATGCGGTCGAGAATGGCGCGCAGCTTTTGGCGGACGTTTATACGGCGCTTTGTGAGCTGTGTGTGGGGGAGTGTATACTCGCCGTTTCGGGCAGCGTGCCGAAGGGCGTTGATATAGATGCGCTTTGCGATATGCTTGCTTCTCTGAAGAATGGGGGAGTACGTCTTGTGATAGACTCGCGCTCCTTTGAAAAATCTCACCTTTCTCGTCTTCGTCCGTGGCTTATCAAACCGAATGAGCAGGAGATAGGCGAGTATGCGGGGCGAGAGGTGACGTCAGTTGAGGACGCCGTAATTGCCGCAAGAGAGCTGAGAACGCTCGGAATAGAAAACGTTATGGTGACGCTTGGCTCACGCGGCGCGGTGCTGTGCTGTGACGAGTGTGAGGACGGGTATTTTCTGCCCTCGCCGGATGTCAACGTGCGCTCAACTATCGGCGCGGGGGATAGTACCATCGCGGGATTTTTGGCGGCAGCGCTCACGGGATCTTCCAAAAAACGCGCGTTAGCTCTATCCGTCTGCTACGGAAGCGCGGCTTGTATGCGAGAGGGAACCAACCCACCGAGAAGTGAGGATATAGAGGCTCTTTTGAAAGCGTTTGAATGACGAATAATGTTTATGAATAAAATATTGGTGGAGTGCCTGAGAAAAATCGGTGCTCCACCAATATTATTTTATATTGTAGGGGAGGCGTTTTTGCCTCCCGCCGCCCCACGTTGTCATCCTCGAGCAAGGCGTTTTCTCTCGGTATTCTTCGCTACGCTAAAGCTCCGCTCAAGAATGACAACGAGAGAAAACGTCGCCGCGAAGGATCTCGTGGGGCGGCTTCGCTCAAGATGACACGCGGGTATTCGATAAGTTTTAGGTGAGACCAGGTATTAGGGGCTGAA
>JBGVPV010000044.1:0-48359 GCA_045127215.1 Eubacteriales bacterium
AATTTTAATACGTGCTTGCGACTCATATATACCCCCGAAAAATACGTATATAAAATTATACGCATACGGCGGACAAGAAATCACACGATACTGTCAATAAAATATTATATCAAATAAATTTTAACAAAAAGTAACGAGAAATCTATTATTTTATGACTTTTTGTTATATTTAAGTATTTCAAAGGCAAAAACTGCAGCTGAGGACGATGCCGACAAGGATCCGTTAAAATCAATTCCGTAATCTATACGAACGATATCGTCGGCAAGATCAAGTATATTTCTTGAAATACCGCGCTTCTCACCGCCAAGAATCACAAAAAGCGGCTTTGAAAGATCCGCGTCAAAAAGAGACACGGAGTCGCGTATTCCTGCGCAAATGACACGGTATCCTGCTGCCTTAAAAAGATTTACGACACATACGGGATCAGCCATATAGCTGTTCAGCAGCTCGGAAGCTCCTGCCGAAGATCTCGCCAGCGTTCCTGCGACACCATACCAATTACGTTCGCCAACAACTATTCCATCAGCTCCCGAGGCATATATAGAGCGCAGGGCATTACCGAAATTGTACGGGTCCTCGATACCCTCAAGCATAAAATAAACTCCATCGGGCTTTATAGCCTCGGCAGTAAGCGGCGGAATGGTTTTCGAGGTGCATTCAGCAATAATACCGCCGTGAGTGTTTCCGATAGACATGTGATCGATAAGCTCGCTGTTTACAAAGCTTACGTCAAATCCCAAGGTGCGTGCTTTAGCATTCAAAAAGGATATTTCACGACGCTTTGATGACACCTTTGCGTTATCCACGAAAACGTGCAATATTTTTCGGTCGCCAATATTATTTTCAATAGCCTTGATAACCGCAGATATGGACGGCATACCTTCAAAAATATTAGAATTTTCAAATTTAGAAGTTTCTTTAAGCATAAAAAATCCTTTTCTAATTAATAAATGGGTTCATTCTCTCATATAGTTGTACCAAAGAAATGATTGGAGATTGAGTTCATGATGTATTTTTCTTCAGGCAAGGAAAGATGCGTGACGCTTGGCACGTATCTCGTAGAAAACAAGGCAACGGTAAGAGCGGTAGCCGCGCATTTCGGAATAAGCAAAAGCACCGTACATAAAGACGTCACAGAAACGCTGAAAAGCGTTAATAAAGCGTTATATCAGCAGGTAAAAGAGATTTTAAACGTAAACAAAAATGAACGGCACATTCGCGGCGGGGAAGCCACACGCAATAAATATCGCAGTGAACGCGTCAAGAAAGAATTATCTTGATGGAAAAATTTTCCTAATAGAAGTACTGAGAAAAGAGCAAAACTTAAGATAAGTTTTACGGTCATAACGCATCTTGATGTCGGCAAACAGCCGCTCGGGCTGTTTGTAATCCTTAAGCGGACCCGATATAGACGGAATCAGCGATATCTCAGAGCTGCTGTTCATAGCGCTGAAAATTTGTACCGTGCCAAGCTGACCGGAAAGACAATTCAGGTCAATGCAAAAAGCCGCTCGACGAGTCTTGAAAAGCTTCTTTGAGATACTATTCGGATACGAATCCAAAACGTTTTCAAACCGCGTGAAGACCGGTATATATTTAAGCTTGTAAAGCAAGTGATTGGTGGATCTGAAAAAATCGTCCTCACGGAATGCACGATAATCCGGAAAGCGTAAGAAAATTTTATCGGTACGCCTGAAGAGTAAACGCCTCAGAGAATCGTCATAAGCTGTATTCGATCTGTAAACAACACTTGGAGCTACGTGAACCTTACATCCGTAAGGCTTGATACGACGAACCTTATTTTTAAGATCTCTGACATTATAAATTATCGTGGCTATAAATTCTTTGTCAAGATCGACGTCGTAAGCAATTATAAAATTACGAACGCCGTACGCCGCAAAATGAGTCATTATATTTTTTAATTCATCATAATCGATATTGCGGCGATTAATGACCAAGGAATCAAAATCAACGTAAGACAAATTTAAAACCTCTCAATATGATTTAGATATTTAAGCACTGAGATATTTGCGATTTTTATCGGTATATACATACGGGATACGCAAAAATTGCGCTTTTTGCTTCCCCGAATTATACAAAATTTGCATTTTGTATAATTGAGTATATGTCTGAATACAACGGTGCAAAGGTCGCCTGCCCGTCGGTATGTTGCAACAAAAAAACAGATCCTTGGGGTTCATCTACTACTATCAAATAAAGATTTACAAAATGTTTATCAATTCACCGACCAAATATGCTATAATTATCCCAACGAATTTATTTCTTGGAGGAATTTAATTATGGCACTTAAGATGAGATTTCTGTACTACTCCGGCAAGGCTAAGATGAAAGCCGTTGCTGAGGCTGTTAAGACTGAGTTTGATCTTGCACAGAATTTCAATGCGATCGATATCATTCCGCCCGCATACTCCTGCGCAAATGAGCGCTTGGTTATTCTTGCTATATCCGGCAAGGGCGAGCCTGATGATATGCTCCGCCGCTTCTGCTACGAGCTTGATAAAAAGAAGGCTCAGAACGTAGCTATTCTTGTTGATGGCGATGAAAGAATGGGTGAGAGCTTGACTAAGATCATCAAGGAGACAGGTACTAACCTCGTAGGTGAGGTCAAATACGTAAAGCTCGGCGGTCTTCCCTTCATCGGTGGTGCGCTTAAGGATGCCGAAAAGGCAGATATCCTTGGCTGGGCACACGGTATTGTTAACAATATTCAGTAAACATCATTTCAATATCACGCTGCAATAAAATGCAGCGTGATATTGTTTTTTGTTCAGTTTACTGTTGAAATACTGTCGATAAGCCACTCTCCACCCTGATTCGTAACGGTAATATACTGTTTTTTAGAGCCCGCTCCGATATCTCTTCTGAAGGTACCGTTATTGTGAAAAATTCTATATTCCACGGTAAAAACGGATTTTGTATATTCACTGCCGTCCTCGGCTTCTGTCTTCCCGCTTGACAAACGCTCTATCTTAATATTATAGAGCATTTGCATGGTAAACTCATCCTTCGGCGAGTGCGATTCATAATATTTATCGGTAAAATATCCGTTATACAAATCGTTATTACCGTTAATGACCGCAGACAGCATATCCGTCATAAGCTTAAGATCTTCACCGTACTTATAGGCGTCCTCGGGAGCAATTCCAAGGGTCAATCCGCCCTCTTTGAAATCAATAAATATTTTTCCATCGTCAAGCAACTTCAAATAATCCTGATTTTCAAATATATTTTCTTCAAAATCGGCAGGATAAAAGTTATAATTTACCTCTTTTTCCCCGGCATTTGCATGCAATTTTCCTTGTTCAATAAAATCTATCAGGCATGATACCCCCGTAAGAAGCAATAAAACTCCCAAAATTACAGCTATCGCAATAAGAAGCTTTTTCTTTGCTGCCTTGGTCTCGCGTTTTGCAGGTTTATTTTCCATAATTATACAATTACCTCCGCAAAATCTTTATATAAATATATTAACATAATACGGCAAAAAAAGCAAGGTAATTAACTTATATTTATTTGAACATTTTATTAAAAAATGCGAAAATTTATTGTAAAAAAGCTTCTTATATGATATAATATTATATAAAACTATTTTACGAGGAAAGACTATGAAATACCTTGTGCTTGTACCTGATGGAATGGCTGATATGCCTATCGATATACTCGGCGGATGCACACCCATGCAAAAGGCTTATAAGCCCTGTATGGATATGCTTGCCAAGGACGCGCTTGTAGGCACGGTTTCAAACGTGCCTGAGGGCATGGTACCCGAAAGCGATACTGCCAATATGGCGATACTCTCGTTTGACCCCAAGATCTATTCAAAGGGGCGTTCCCCGCTTGAAGCGGTCAGCATGGGAATTGAGATGCAGCCCGACGAAACCGCATACAGATGCAACGTGGTAACACTTAGCGAGGATCAGCCGAACTATGAGGATAAAATCATTCTTGATCACAGTGCTGACGAGATCACTACTGCCGAAGCGGACGAGCTTATCAAAGCGCTTGAAGCAGAGCTTGGCAACGAATATCGCAAGTTCCACACGGGCATAAGCTATCGCCACTGCCTTATATGGAAAAACGGAAATGATAAATACAATTTTATGCGTCCCCACGATATACTCGGCAGAACTATTGGCGAATATCTTCCCAAGGTCACTGACGGCGGCGAGGAATTTCTCGAGCTGATGAAGAGATCCTATGATATCTTAAAGCATCACCCCGTAAATCTCGCAAGAAAACAGCGCGGACTCAAGCCCGCAAACTCAGCTTGGCTGTGGAGTCCCGGCAAGAAGCCTCAGCTTCCCTCCTTCAAAGAAAAATGGGGAATGAATGCCGCAGTTATTTCTGCGGTCGACTTGATAAAAGGTATTGGCATTTGCGCCGATATGAGATCTATTGACGTTGACGGCGCGACGGGCAACGTACATACAAACTACGACGGTAAAGCCTCCGCGGCTATCGAAGCATTCAAAGACGGATGCGATCTCGTCTACGTACACGTTGAAGCTCCCGATGAATGCGGGCACAGAGCTGAGATCGAAAACAAGGTAAAGGCGATAGAATTGATCGACGCAAAGATCCTGGGGCCTGTCTATGAATATCTCTGCGAAAGCGGTGATGAATTTAAGATCATGGTGCTTCCCGATCATCCGACGCCGATATGCAAGCGTACGCATACCATGGATCCCGTTCCCTTCTTTATCTACTCGTCCGCACGAAAGCAGGACGGCTGTGCGACCTTCACTGAGGAAACGGCTTCACAAATGGAATACTACATTCCAAACGGCTTTACCCTTATGAATTTACTTACTGAAAAATAATATAGTGAGGTTAAAATGTCAGAACAGAATTTCAATGAAGTTCAGGATACAGCTACCGAAAACGAGACAGTAACCGATACACCCGTTGAAGTGCCGCAAAATCCCGAAGAAACACGCAAAAGAAAGCTGCTCAACGTAATAGATTATATCGAGATCTTCGCAATAGGCGTATGCGCAGTTTTGATATTGTTCTCGTTCGTATTCAGAATCTGCACGGTTGATGGTGATTCTATGAACAACACGCTTCATAACGGTGAGAAGCTGATTATTTCCGATATGTTTTATACCCCCGAGCGAGGAGATATCGTTGTATTCCATCAAACCGGTCACAGCAATATGCCACTCGTTAAACGCGTTATAGGCATTAGCGGTGACACCGTAACGATCGATTTTGATACCTGGACTGTGTCGATCACGGATAGTAACGGAACAGTAACGGTACTTGACGAACCGTATATCAATATTGACACGCCTGTGCACCGCCAAAGCGGAACGCATACTTACGTAGTTCCCGAGGGCTCGGTATTCGTTCTCGGAGACAACAGAAACGACTCTATGGACAGTACTGATTTTATTAACGTAGGATATGTGGATTTCCGACGCATTTTAGGCAAGGTGATCTTCAGATATTCTCCCATGGACAAATTCGGTGCAATAGAATAAAATTATAAAAAGGATCTGTAAATGCAATCACAAAACATTCAGTGGTTTCCCGGCCACATGGCGAAAACTCGCCGTCTGATAAACGAAAACTTAAAAAACGCCGACGCTGTGATAGAAATTTTGGACGCACGAATTCCGTACAGCTCCAGAAATCCCGAGATCAAGCGAATTTGTGCAGGAAAGCCCTCAGTGCTGCTGCTCAACAAGGCTTCGCTTGCCGATCCTGCCATCACTGCGTATTGGATAGACAAATATACTGACGAAAATACCATATGTATTGAAACCGACTGCATAAGCGGTCAGGGCATCTCAAAAATCTCTCAGGCACTCAAAGAGCTTTGCGAGGAACGAATATCCCGATACGAACAAAAAGGAATGCACGGAAGAGCAATAAAAGCGATGGTTGTAGGAATACCCAACGTAGGAAAGTCATCACTTATAAATAAGCTCTGCGGAAGTAAAAAGGCAAAAGTCGAAAACCGTCCCGGCGTTACGCTTGATAAACAATGGGTAATGACCAATATAGGCATTTTACTTCTTGATATGCCGGGTGTACTCTGGCCTAAATTTGAGGATCAGACCGTAGGAGAAAATCTTGCAATAAGCGGAGCTATAAAAGACGACGTTCTTGATATTGAGGCAATTGCCGCAGCTCTGTGCGGACGCCTGCGCACTATGTATCCCGAGCTTCTTATGCAGCGATACAAGCTTGATTCCATTCCCTCGCGCGACGACGTAAACGATTACGAGCTTATGGCTATGATCGGACGCAAGAGAGGGCATCTCATTTCAGGTGGAGAGATCGACACAGAGCGCACGGCAAATATGCTTATTGACGAATTCCGTGCCGCAAAGATCGGCAGGATATCACTTGACGCTCCAAGGGGGTAAACTTTATGCTTGATTTTACACTTGAGGATCAGCTTTCCGAAAAAGGCTATAAATACATATGCGGTGTTGACGAGGCCGGCCGCGGTCCTTTATGTGGACCTGTCGTTGCCGCCGCCGTAATACTGCCGCGTGACGCTGGAATCCCCGGACTTAACGATTCAAAGAAGCTCACCGAGAAAAAGCGAGAGGCACTCTTTGACATCATCTGCGAAAAGGCAATTGCTTATTCCATCGCGTACGGCACGGTTGAGTTGATCAATCAGACCAACATACTCGAAGCTACAATGGCGGCGATGAACCAAGCTGTCAATTCCCTGCCCACGCCTGCCGATCACGCTTTGATAGACGGCAATATCTCCCGTGGATTTTCTATTCCGACAACGACCGTAATACACGGTGATGCCATATCTCCGTCAATCGCCGCGGCATCTATTCTTGCTAAGGTAACGCGTGACAGACTGTGCATTGAGCTTGATGCTGAATATCCTATGTACGGCATTGCCAAGCACAAGGGATACGGTACAAAGGAGCATATGGAAGCTCTGAGAAAATACGGCCCCGCACCGATACACAGAACTAAATTTATACGTTTTCTGAATGAGGACAAATAAATGAAGAGCGTAGATATCGGACGAATAGGAGAAAAGGCGGCAACGCGTTTTTTGAAGAAGAACGGATATAAGATATTAGAGAAAAATCTCCACGTATCCCACAATGAGATAGACATTATCGCTCGGGATAAGCAAAACCTCGTATTCGTCGAGGTCAAAACGCGTACGGAAAGCGTCGAAAACGAGCTTCGTTTCGGAACTCCTGCGCAGGCGGTAAATTACGCCAAGCAAAAGCGTACCATTCAAGCCGCACGCGCATATATTTGCGCACATCCGACGCCTCTTATGATACGCTTCGACGTCATCGAGGTCTTACTTGACGCTACCGATAAAAAGATTTCAAAAATAAATCATATAATCAACGCCTTTAGCGCTTGATAAAGGCTTTTTAAAAATTCCAAAGAAAAAGGATCAAAGATCGAACATGCAATATTTCAGCACAAGAGATCAACAAAAAAATACTTACGACTCTGCAGAGGTCATAAAAAAAGGACTTGCGGCTGACGGTGGACTTTTCGTTCCCGAAAGCATACCCACAATAACCCAAGACGAGATAGAACAGCTCTGTAATCTTACATACCCTGAAAGAGCGGCAACCATTCTCTCTAAATTCCTCACAGATTACACCTACGAGGAGCTTTTGCAGGATTGCCGCGACGCCTATTCCGAGGAGTCGTTTCCGGGAGGTGCCGCACCGCTCGTAAAAGTAACTGACTCCATATACTCACTCGAGCTTTGGCACGGACCTACGGCAGCATTCAAGGACATGGCGCTTCAGATCATGCCGCGCCTTCTTTCTCGCGCTCTCGTCAAGACGGGCGAAGAAAATACGGCACTCATTCTTGTTGCCACCTCGGGTGATACGGGAAAGGCCGCGCTTGAAGGCTACAAGGACGTTGAGAAAGTCAAGATAATGGTATTTTATCCCGTCGACGGTGTCAGCGAGGTTCAAAAGCTTCAGATGGCAACGCAAAGCGGTAATAACGTAAACGTATGTGCAATACGCGGAAATTTTGACGATGCACAGAACGGCGTCAAGAAAATATTCTCCGATGCCTATGCAAAGCAAGCACTTCTTGAGCGTGGATACGTCCTTTCCAGCGCAAATTCAATCAACTGGGGACGTCTTGCGCCTCAGATCGTTTACTACGTTTCCGCATATTGTGATATGCTTACACGTGGTGATATTAAATACGGAGAAACCGTTAATATTTGCGTTCCCACGGGCAACTTCGGAAACATCTTCGCAGCTTACGTAGCAAAGCTTATGGGTCTACCTATCGCAAAGCTTATTTGCGCTTCCAACGATAACAACGTCCTCACTGAATTCTTGCAAACGGGAACCTATAACAGAAACCGCAAATTCCATACAACCATATCGCCCTCGATGGATATACTTATATCGAGCAACCTCGAAAGACTTCTTTACTTTACCGTTGGATCCGAGGAGACGGCGAGATGTATGCGTGAGCTTGCCGCGTGCGGCATTTATACCGTTAACGATGCGGTGATGGACAAAATCCAGCAGAATTTTGTCGGTCTGTGTTCGCTTGAAGATCAGACGCGAGAAACGCTAAAGCATTTTTACGATGATTACGGATATCTCGCAGATACGCACACCTCAGTCGCACTTAACTGTGCCGAGCAGTATCAGCGCAATACCTCTGACAATAAGAAGATCATTGTAGCGTCTACCGCAAGCCCCTACAAATTTGCCGCTGACGTATTTGAGGCTATTGAAAACCGCGCCGCTTCTGACGGCACGGCGGCACTTAACGAGCTGTCCGCGCTTACAAACACCAAAATAACGTATCCCCTCAAGGATCTTGACAAACGACTGGTCAACTTCCGCACGGTAATTGATGCTGACGATATGCTCCAAGAGGTATTTGAATTTACGTAATAAGTAAGGGGCGTCGCTATGCGACAGCCCCCAATGAAATTTACTTTCTCTCTTTAAAGGTATCACACGCTGCGTTAGTAGCGGTAGCATTACCTACTGCTATCTGATGCGCTGTGCAATAAGTGTCACAGTCGTGATAAACGCAATTCTTTACCTCGCACTTAATGCCCTTGAGGTGTTCCTTGCTTGGCTTACAGCCAAAATTATTTGCGCGATTTTCGTTATTCATTCTTGCTTTTCCTCCTTGCTAAGAATACTTATAGTATTAACCGCAAAACAAATTTTATACAAACACAACGGAGAAAAATATGTCACTGTACGTTATTGCCGACCTTCATCTTGCCACGGCTGACGCCTCAAAATCCATGGAGGTGTTTGGAAAGAGATGGCATAATTATATTGAAAAATTGAATACCAATTGGTGCAAGGTAATAACCGACAACGACACCGTCATAATTCCCGGAGACATCTCATGGGGTCTTACTACGCTTGACGCGCGCCAGGATCTCATGTGGTTGAATTCACTTCCGGGCAAAAAAATCATTTTAAAGGGCAATCACGATTTCTGGTGGTCTACTATCTCAAAGCTCAATACTTTTTTTGCCGAGAATAATATAACCACCATTTCAGTCTTGAATAATAACGCTATCGAAGTCGAAGGCAGGATCTTGGCAGGATCTCGCGGCTGGTTCACGGATAAAAGTATGCAAAATGCAGAGGAAAACGTCGACTACGACAAAATCGTAAACCGTGAAGCGATACGTCTTGACATGTCTTTAAGTCAAGCTAAGGCATTACAAGGTGATAGCAGCAAAGAAATACTTGTTTTCTTGCACTTCCCTCCCGTCTGGAGTGATTTTGTATGCCGTCCGATACTTGACGTACTAAAAAAACATAAAATTTCCAAGTGTTATTTCGGACATATTCACGGCAGTTATTCGCAACCTGAAAGCTTTGAATTTGAAAATATCAGCTTTAGTATGATTTCTGCTGATTTTCTTGATTTTATGCCGAAAATCCTTTGATTTTTCGCAAAATCTATTGACAAATCGAGCAAAAAAAAGTACAATATATAGTGTATGTAAAAAAATATTTTTATTATCGGAGGTTTAAACCAAATGAGTTTGACAAAATCTGAATTGATCGAAAAGAATCAGTATGAATTGCAGTTCTCGGTAGATAAAGCAACTTTTGACGCAGCTGTCGATAAGGTTTATCGCAAGCAGGTAAAGTCCATCGCGGTTCCCGGCTTCAGAAAGGGTAAAGCTCCCAAGTCTATCATCGAGAAGATGTACGGCACAGGTGTATTCTACGAGGATGCTATCAATGACCTTATCCCTGAGCACTACACCGCAGCTCTCAAGGAATCCGGTCTTGAGGTTGTAAGCCAGCCTGAGTTCGATATAGTTTCTATCGATGAGAACGGACTTGTTCTCTCCGCAAAGGTTTTCGTAAAGCCTGAAGTAGAGATCAAGGATTACCTTGGAATAAAGGTTGAGAAGGAAGTTACTCCCGTTACTGACGAGGACGTTAACAAGGAGATCGAAACCGTAAGAGAGAGAAACTCCCGTGAGATCGAAGTTACCGATCGCGCTGCTGAGATGGGCGATACCGCTGTTATTGACTTTGAAGGCTTCTGCGATGGCGTTGCTTTTGAGGGCGGCAAGGGTACAGACTACGCTCTTAAGCTTGGATCCGGATCCTTTATCCCTGGCTTTGAGGAGCAGGTTGCAGGCAAGAACATAGACGAGGAATTTGACGTAAACGTTACCTTCCCCACCGAGTACCACGCTGAAGACCTTGCAGGTAAGGAAGCAGTGTTCAAGTGCAAGATCCACGCTATCACAAAGGTAGAGCTCCCTGCTCTTGATGATGATTTCGCAAAGGATGTATCTGATTTTGATACCTTTGATGAATACAAAGCTGATTTGAAGGCTAAAATTGAAAAGAGACACGAAGCAAATGCTGACAACGCAGTTGAAGAAAAGCTCGTTGAGGCTCTTATTGAAAAGCTCGAGGCTGATATTCCCGAGGCTATGTTCGTAGCTGAGACCGAGAACTTCGTTCGCGATTACGACAACAGACTCCGTTCTCAGGGACTTGACCTCAATATGTACTTCAAGTACACCGGTATGACTCTAGATAACCTTCGTGAGCAGATGCGTCCTCAGGCTGAGCGTCAGGTTAAGGCAAGACTTGCTCTTGAGAAGATCGCAGCTCTTGAGAACCTTGAGGCAACCGAAGAGGATATCAACGGCGAATACGAGAATATCGCAAACGCATACGGCGTTGAGCTTGATCAGGTTAAGGCAAGCATTGATGCCGAGGCAATCGCAGCTGATATGAAGGTTAAGAAGGCTATGGATCTCGTAAAGGAGAAGGCCGCTATTAAGGTAAAGGCACCTGCAAAGGCAAAGTCCGCTACCAAGTCCACAAAGAAGACAACAAAGGCAGCAAAGCCCGCTGAGGAAACAGCTGAGGCTAACTAATTTTACAACTATCACAAGGAGACAGTTATGTTCAATATGAATGACAAAATGTATAATGCGCTTGTACCCATGGTGGTCGAGCAGACCGGAAAGGGTGAACGCTCATACGATATATTCTCTCGTTTGCTCAATGACAGAATTATTTTCTTGTCCGACGAGGTCAATGACACTACTGCCTCTTTGGTTGTTGCACAGCTTTTGTTCCTTGAGGCACAGGATCCCGATAAGGATATCAGCTTTTATATCAACAGCCCCGGCGGATCAGTAACTGCCGGCATGGCTATTTACGACACTATGAATTACATCAAATGTGACGTATCTACTATCTGCATCGGCATGGCAGCAAGCATGGGCGCGTTCCTGCTTTCCGCAGGTACTAAGGGCAAGCGTATCGCGCTTCCTAACAGCGAGATCATGATACACCAGCCTCTCGGCGGTGCTAAGGGTCAGGCAACCGACATCAAGATCCAGGCAGATCTTATTCTCCGTACAAGAGACAATCTTAACAGAATCCTCGCCGAGAATACAGGTCGTCCCATCGAAGAGATCGCAAGAGATACCGAACGCGATAACTTTATGACGGCTCAGCAGGCTCTTGAATACGGTCTGATCGATAAGATCTTTGAAAAAAGAGCTTGATGTTATTGCGAAAGGATCTTTAAATGTCTTCTAATAATTCTAAATCTAACGGCACGGCTAATTTGAGATACTGCTCTTTCTGCGGCAGAACCGAACGCCAGGTGAATTTTCTTATCCCCTCCCCTACGGGTGCGTATATATGCGATTTTTGCGTTGACGCATGCCAGGAGTTGATAAACGATAACATTGCCGCTTCATCAGCAAGCGGTGACGAGCTTTCATTTGAGACGTTACCCAAGCCCGCCAAGATCAAGGCTGTTCTTGATGAATACGTAATTGGTCAGGACGAGGCAAAGCGCGTATTATCCGTTGCCGTATATAATCACTACAAGCGTATTCTTTACAACAAGGATCGCGCAGATGCAAAAGCAAAGCACGGCAAAAATCAAGGCTTTGAGGATGACGTAACGTTGCAAAAGAGTAACGTTCTTCTTATCGGTAACACCGGTGTTGGAAAGACATACCTTGCGCAAACTCTGGCACGTTCTCTGAAAGTTCCCTTTGCTATCGCGGATGCTACTACGCTTACTGAAGCGGGTTACGTCGGTGAGGACGTTGAGAATATTCTGCTTCGTCTTATCCAGGCGGCTGACTATGATATAGATCGCGCCGAAAAAGGTATTATCTATATCGACGAGATCGATAAGATCGCTCGAAAGAGCGAGAACCGCTCTATCACCCGTGACGTATCCGGTGAAGGCGTTCAGCAGGCGCTCCTCAAAATACTTGAGGGTACGGTTGCAAACGTTCCTCCCCAGGGCGGCAGAAAGCATCCCAATCAGGAATTTATACAAATAAATACCGAGAATATTCTCTTTATCTGCGGCGGCGCTTTTGAAGGCCTTGATAAGATCATCGAAAAGCGTCAGGGTAATCAGGCGATCGGCTTTGCAAGTGAGATCAAAAAGAAAGCAGAAAAGACAAAAGCCGGTATATATAAGGACGTCACTCCCCATGATATTGTCAAGTTCGGACTTATCCCCGAGCTTGTAGGACGTATCCCCGTGGCAGTTCCGCTTGATGATCTTGACAACGACGCTCTTGTAAGAATACTGAGTGAGCCTAAGAACTCGCTTGTAAGACAGTACAAGAAACTGCTTGAAATGGATGGCGTCGAGCTTGAATTTGATGCGGGCGCTCTTGAAGCGGTTGCCGCTCAGGCAATTCAGCGAAATATCGGTGCGCGCGGCCTTCGTTCAATTATGGAAAATCTTATGATGTCCATTATGTACGACGTTCCGTCAAGAGAAAACGTTGCAAAGGTGCTTGTTGATGCTGACTGTGTAAGCGGCGTGTCCACACCAAAGCTTATTGAAAAAGAGTTAATAAAGCTCGATGGCGTTGCCGGTGAGCTTGAATAAAAAATAACGTCGAGGAAAATCCTCGACGTTATTTTTTTAATAAAATGTAGCAACAACCTGCTTAGGTTGTACTGCAAACTCGGTGGACTCCACGTAAAGAACGGGGCCCTTCTTTTTATACAGCTCGTGGTTTTCTATTTTGATAGTTCCCTTTACCGTTACCCATTCCTGATCCTTGGGAGATGCGTTATTCTTGAACACGCATATAAGACCGCCGAATTGAATATCGTCAACGCAGCAGGTCATAATAGGTCTGCCGATAACTGATGCGTTTGCAGGAAGGCGCGGATCTTTAGCAACAACTCCTTTAAACTTAACTGTCTTTCCGTTATAGTCAGACATACACTCAGACAGATCGCGGTACCAGATGGCATAGTCGACGTCGTCAATAGCTACGATGTCAGCATTAATATCAAAAGGAAGCGGATCCTCGATCTGATCGTATTCAATATGAGTATCGGGATAATCGTACACGATAGCCGCGCGACGAGATATGCCGCGGATTATGCGGTGTATTTCCTCTTTGTCAATATCGTCGGGAGTACGGTTCAACACAACCATCTCAGCGTCCTGAACCTTATCAAAGACAAGCTGACGCATATTGGAATTATAGCTTATAAATGTGTTTGCGTCGGCAAACATCATATTCTGATAGACTGCCCAATCCGCAGGAAAGCTCTCATAAAGCGTTTGCATATCCCACATACCGTTATATTCTATTATAACGCGGTCAATTTTCTTACCCTTTACCAACGCCTCCATATTGGCTCTTGTAAGCTCCTGCTTGGATTCAATGCTGTGTATCGTTACGTTCTGTCCCCAGAACTGTGTAGCGTCAAGCTCGACCTCACCCTCCTCGCACATAAGCACAAGAGTTTTCTCACCGCTATTAAATTTCTGATCGTTAAGGGATTCCTGAATTATAGTGGTCTTACCGCCCTCAAGAAAGCCCGTAAAAATGTAAACGGGTGTTTTCATGCTTCTACCTTCCTTATACTCCAAACAACGCCTGGAGCGCGTTTTCATCGATCTTAGAGCCTATTACACATATCTTGCCGATATTTGACGCCGAACCGAATCTCACGTCAGGCTCACCGGGAACGTAATCAAAATATATCCATCGACCATCAGTACCTTCAACGATACCCTTAGCGCGAATTATAAATCCGTACTTGTCCTCGTTTTCAAGCTCAGCCAAGGCGTCAGCGATAGCCTGTTCGGTAAAGCGTACGACGGTCTCCTTGCCCCAGCTTGTGAACACTTCATCAGCATGGTGATGCTGGTGATGATGCTCGTGGCAATCACACTCTTCATGATCGTGATGATGGTGATGCTCATGGCAATCACATTCATCGTGATGGTGATGGTGATGCTCGTGATGGTGTTCGTGATGATGGTGACCGCACTCGGGACATATCTCTTCTGCTGTCAGTTCCTCCAGCAAATGATCAAGCGTATCTGTCCTCTCGAATGCTGATATAACCGTGGATATATCCAATTTATCCGACGGCGTGGTAACAAGCTCGGCAGATGAGTTATGCTCTCTTACGAGCGCGATTGCCTCACTGAGCTTTGCATCAGTGGTCTTATCGGTGTGACTGAAAAAGATACAGCCTGCATGCTCGATCTGATCGTTAAAGAACTCACCGAAATTCTTCATATACATCTTACATTTGTTGACGTCCACGACTACCACGGCGCTGTTTATCACAGCACCTTCAAGCTTCGCAGAAACTACCGCTTTTGTAACGTCACTGAGCTTGCCGACGCCCGAAGGCTCTATGATAATTCTATCGGGAGTATAATCCGATGCAACCTTTTTGAGAGCCTCGCTGAAATCTCCAACCAATGAACAGCAAATACAGCCGGAGTTCATCTCTGTGATCTCGACACCTGCCTCTTTGAGAAAGCCACCGTCAATACCGATCTCACCGAATTCATTTTCTATCAGCACTACCTTCTCGCCCTTGTATGCCTCGCGGATAAGGCGATTGATCAAGGTAGTTTTTCCCGCACCGAGAAATCCTGAAATTATATCAATTTTTATCATAATATTATCCTCTATACAACATATACTTTATCAATGCAATAAAGGTTGCCGCATAATGCCGCAACCTTTGATTGTTATTGGATTAAGCCTTACCGACAGAACCGAAAAGCTCCATCTTTTCTCTAACGGTTGCCTTAATTGCTTCAACACCGGGAGCGAGAAGCTTTCTGGGGTCGAATCCCTTGCCGGAAAGATCTCCGCCTGCTTCAATGTAAGATCTGGTCGCTGCCGCAAAAGCGAGCTGGCACTCGGTATTAACGTTGATCTTTGCAACGCCAAGAGAGATAGCCTTCTGGATCATCTCTGCGGGAATACCTGTACCGCCGTGAAGAACGAGGGGCATATCACCAGTCTTCTGCTGAATTGCGTCAAGTGTTTCGAAGGAAAGTCCCTGCCAGTTAGCGGGATACTTACCGTGAATGTTACCGATACCTGCAGCAAGCATAGTAACGCCGAGATCCGCGATCATCTTGCACTCATCGGGATCAGCGCACTCGCCTGCGCCAACTACACCGTCTTCCTCACCGCCGATAGAACCAACCTCAGCCTCGAGGGAGAGTCCCTTTGCGTTACATACGTCAACGAGCTCCTTAGTCTTTGCTACGTTCTCGTCGATTGGATAATGAGAACCGTCGAACATTACGGAAGAAAATCCTGCCTCGATGCACTTGTAGCAGCCCTCGTAAGAGCCGTGGTCAAGATGAAGCGCTACGGGAACAGTAATTCCGAGACCTTCGATCATTCCGTTAACCATACCAACGATGGTCTTGTATCCTGCCATGTATTTTCCCGCGCCCTCGGATACACCGAGAATAACGGGAGAGTTCATTTCCTGAGCGGTAAGGAGGATAGCCTTGGTCCACTCGAGGTTATTGATATTGAACTGTCCTACGGCATATTTGCCTGCTTTTGCTTTTTGAAGCATTTCTTTTGCTGAAACTAACATTATAAAGTCTCCTTAAAATTTATTACTGAAATATTATACACCATTATAAGCTAAAAATCAAGTAATATTGCAAATTTTTTATCAATCTGAGATAAAAATTAACAATTACTTGTAGAAAAATAGGCGCGCAGATGTTATAATGTATTTATAGCGTTACCCATACACTTTTTCTTGTTGTTACGGAGGATTCTATGGCTGATATTAAAACTATTCTTACCGAGGTCTACGATGCTATGTGCGAGAAGGGATACGATCCCACAAAGCAAATAGCAGGTTACATTCTTTCGGAAGACCCGGTATATATAACCGACTGGAAAAACGCTCGCGGCAAGATCGCTCATATAAACCGTGATGAGCTTCTCGCCGAGCTTATCAATAGCTACATCGGCGTAAATAAATAAGAACTGCCGCACCTCAGGCGACAGTTCTTAGGATAAATATTATCTTCTCTTCATTGCGTCACTTTTCTTTGTAAAGTACTGTGCAATAAAACGGAAATTTCTGTGTCCGAGCAAATACGCAACGGTTGCCGAGATAATGGCAGGCAAAGTTATGACAAAATACATCCACCAGAATGCGTGAAGCGGCGTACCGCCGATCTTTATTGTCATAAGCGTACCGAAGTACATACCCTCAGATACCACGGCGGCAAGCTTTGACATAGCCGCAACGTTGCCGTTAGAATCAGCAAACAGCATACCGACGGTGAAGATAATCGCAATGATAAAATTGGGGATATTAGCAAACAAGGACATAAACAATCCCGTGAGCGGCTTGTAGGTCTTTTTGCCGACGTCAACAGAGATCTTGTCAGTCGCGCCTATTTCCCACGTCATGTTGTAGATAAGGAAAAGATAAAAAAGTATAGCTCCGATGCTTACAACAAGAGTAAGCGTACCGTTTCCGGTGCTTGATGTCGCCATCGAAAGAACCGAGCCTAAGAGCGATATTGCAAATTGATTTACGTACATCTTTATCGTACCGTAGCCGTACTCACTAAAAAAGTTTTTCACGTCAGATCCTCCTCGGATAATTTGTTTTTCGCAATTGCGAAATAACGTATAACACGACATAATTATATACAATCTTTGCTTTTTTTGCAATACCCAAAAATGAAAGTTTACACTTTATCAAACAAATTCTAACTTATACGTAAGGAGTTATTTATGCCTTATAGTACACCACTTGATTCCCTGCCACAGCTTGTCAGAGAATTTGCGTCATACAAGTCGGTAATACAGAACGCATCCGAAAAAACCATTTCGGAATACCTCTTGGATCTTCGCACCTTCTTTCGTTTTCTGTTGGCGCGTGACCAAAAGATAGCCGTGGACTCTGAGGAGTTCGAGCAGATAGACATACGCTCGGTTGATCTTGAATATATCAGAAATATCACCACCGAGGATATATACGAGTTTTTGATGTATGCCGACAACGTCAGAGGAAATATGGCGGCGGCAAAGTCACGCAAGCTCTCCTCGGTAAAAGGCTTTTTTAAATATCTTACCGTCAAGCGTATGATGCTTGAGGACAACCCCGCGGCAAACATCGAAGCCCCCAAGAAGAAGCAGTCACTCCCCAAGTTCCTATCCCTTGAGGAAAGTCTTGAGCTGTTAAACGCGGTAAAAAACGATAATGAGTCCAAGACAAAGGCTCGCGACTACGCTATCATCACACTCTTTTTAAATTGCGGAATGCGAGTATCCGAGCTTGTTGGTATCAATATGCAGGACGTTGACGCGCAGTTGCGTTCGCTTACAGTAACGGGTAAAGGAAATAAACAGCGTATAGTTTATCTTAACGAGGCGTGCCGTAAAGCTCTTGCCGAGCATATTGAAGAGCGTACAAGTGAAAAGCATAAAAATACGCATAGCCCTGCCCTGTTTCTCAGTAACCGTGAACAGCGAATGAGCGTTAAAACTGTTCAATGGCTGGTTTATAAATATCTTGATATGGCAGGACTTGAATCCAAGCATTATTCCGTACACAAGCTTCGTCACACCGCCGCGACGCTGATGTATCAGACGGGCAACGTGGACGTAAGAGTGCTTAAGGACATACTTGGTCACGAGCAGCTCAACACCACGCAAATATATACCCACGTCAGCAATCGCAGTATGGAAGAGGCTATGGAAAAAAATCCGCTTTCTACACAAGGCGGAGTTGATGATAAATAAACAAAGAAAATACCGTTAATTACCGCGCAACAAGTTATATTTTCTCTTGCCTTGACAAATTCTAAATTTTATGGTAAAATATATTAACTCTTTTTATGCTTTTAGGAGGTAGTAAAATGTTTAACAATGTTGGTAAAACAATTCAAAATCTCGCTACTGTTATATGGTATATCGGTATTGTACTTGCATTCGTTTTTCTAATCGTTCTTGGGACTCTTTGTATCATATATGATACTCTAATCCTGTTACTTCTAGGGATACTCGGCGCAATAATCGTGGCATTCGTATTGTGGGTGAAATGTATTTTGTTGCATGGTTTTGGTACCTTGATAGAAAATAGCAAAAAAATTGCAAATAATACTGCCCCCGACATAAATGCTGAGGCTTCATATGTGCCGCTGAATGAAGCTTTTGAAAATAAGTAAACAAATCCCTCGGATAGCTCCGAGGGATTTTACTTTTTCAATATTAACTTTACAAGCAGATTCTTGTATCTCGATATAAAAAATACCGTCATTAACCACGGTCTGCTCGATGAAACCACCGATATGCCCGAGCCGGTTAATGACGGCACATATAATATATCAGAACTTTACCGATTTGTCAATTGACAAATTCAAAAAATTCTGATATAATTACATTGACAGAGCGAGAGTTTTGGGTAACGCCCTTTTAGGTATTCCCTTGCTTCCAGACCTCTGTCATTTTTTCTTTTAAAGAATAATACAGATAAGTCCGCCGCTTCCTTCGTTTATTATGCGTTCAAGTGTTTCGGAGAGCTTGGTTCTTGACTCCTCGGGCATGTGTTCGAGCTTTGTATGGAGTCCCTCGTTAACAAGCTCGTAAAGGCTCTTGCCAAAGACCTTGGACTCCCAAATACGCTCGGGCTCGGCTTCAAAGTCCTTGAGCATATATTTAACGAGTTCCTCGGATTGCTGCTCGGTTCCAACGATGGGATTGATCTCTGTCTGGATATTCGCGCGTATCATGTGTATAGACTGCGCTGAGGCGCACAAGCGCACGCCGTAGCCTCCCGATTGCTTTACGATCTGCGGGTCTTCCAGATGAAGCTCATCGACCGTAGGCATAACTATACCATATCCCTTTTCTTCCGCCGACGCAAGCGCGTCTGCAACTCTCTGGTACTGTTTCTTGGAATTTGCAAATTCCCTCAAAACCTTTATCAGCTGCTCCTCGTTTGTTATCTCAAGTCCCGTCAGCTCACTTATAACGTTATAATAAAGAGCGTCATCAAGCTTAAAGCTGAGGGCTATCTTACCATTACCAAGGTTGATCTCGTCAATAGTGTAATCAACTATGTATTCGTTATCATCAAACACCTTGACAGCTTCTTTAACGTCACCTGCCTTGGTTATTTTATCTGCGCAATCGCGCACCGTCTTATATATCGACGCCTTTATTTCATGGGTAGCATCGATAGCCGTCGTCCAGGTTGGCAAGGAGATATTCAGCTCTGTCACGGGGAACTCGTGAAGCACAAGATCAAGTATATTTTTGATGTCCTCAGCGTCAAGGTCAATACAGCTTACAAGCGCTACGGGAACGTTATACTTAGCTTCAAGCTCATACGCAAGCGCCACCGCCTCATCAGACGTAGGACGAGCGGAATTAAGTATCATAGCAAAAGGCTTACCGATAGCTTTAAGCTCCTTTACCACTCTTTCCTCGGCGTCGACGTAACTCGAACGGGAAATCTCACCAATAGTTCCGTCGGTAGTTATAAGCATACCGATAGTAGAGTGCTCGTTTATGACCTTTTCCGTACCCATTTCTGCCGCTTCAATAAACGGCATCGGTTCGTCCTGCCAAGGAGTATGAACCATTCTCGGTTGACCGTCCTCAATCGTTCCCAACGCGTCGTTTACGATATACCCCACGCAATCTATCATCTTTACCCGCAATGATGCGCAATCATCAAGCTTGATATTTACCGCTTCGTCAGGTACGAATTTAGGCTCGGTCGTCATGACCGTCTTGCCCGCCGCCGACTGCGGCATTTCATCTCTCGCTCTCTCACGAGAATGATTATCACTGATATTCGGAAGGACGAGCGCTTCCATAAATCTTTTAATAAACGTGGATTTTCCCGTTCGCACGGGGCCGACGACACCTATGTAAATATCGCCGCCCGTTCTCTCGGCTATATCCTTATAGATCGAATGTTCACTCATAAATAAAATCCTCCCATAGATTTAACAAAAATTATTTCTGCTAAATTATATGAGAGGATAAATGTGATTATGTAGAGTTATTTAATTTTATTGTCGCGAAAGATTTCGGCAATCTTTGTTATTGCCGCCGTCGGTATAAGTCCTTGCAGATCAGCCCCCGACAAAATCTTCTCACGCACCAAGGTGGAGCTGATATGTTCAAGCGCGGGATCTGATTTCAGCAACACGGTCTTTGCGGCAGGATAGTGCTCCTCGTTATATTTTGCCATCTCCATCTCGTAATCATAATCCTTTTGATTACGGTAGCCCTTAACGATAGCATCCGCGCCGAGATCGCGGCAAAGCTCCCACAGCATACCCTCAGATGATATGACTGACACGTTTTGTATAGCCTTTACCGCCTCAGCGGCAATAGCTGCTCTTTGCTCAATGCTGAACATATAATCCTTAGAGCTATTTATCATCACCGCCACTACAACACTGTCAAATTGCTCAGCAGTGCGACGTATTATATCAATATGACCGACAGTTATCGGGTCAAAGCTACCCGGCACTACGGCAAGTGTCCTTCCGTCCTTCATACTTCCCCTTCTTTATTTACAACAGGTGTAAGAATAGTTATATAGGTATTGCTGTATCTTGACTGCTTGATCACAGAGAACATGTCGGCAAGCTCAGGCTCGCTCTCAAAAATCGTGTCCGCGCCGCTTTCGCAAATGATCAGGGTAGTAGGCTTAAGCATGCCCTGAGTGTAAAGATTTTTCAATGCAATACTGTAAAATCCCGAGTTATATGGCGGATCGAGAAAAACGATATCAAACTGTTTGCCCGCGTTTCGCTTGATATAGCTCAAATAATCCTCACGCTTTATCAAGCATTTTGAAGCAAGGCGCGTCTTTTCGGCGTTCTCGGTAATTACCTTGATCGCCGCAGGAGAACTGTCAAGCATAACGGCAAATTTTGCATTTCTGCTTAACGCCTCCAATGACATCTGACCCGAGCCTGCAAAAAGATCGAGCACTTCTCTGCCCTCAATATCACCCTGTATCATGGAGAATACGGCTTCCTTAACTCGTTCAGAAGTAGGACGCGTTGCGTTTCCCTCGAGGGTCTTGAGTCTTATTCCCTTGGCAGTACCCGTAATAATTCGCATCATATATAAATCCTCGTTTTACTGTTTACTAAAATATTTGTATATCGCATCGGCATCCTTGGAGCTGATACCCGACACATTTGTAAGAGCCGCAATATCCGCCTGCTTTATAGCACTTAGCGTACCAAAGTGCTGTAACAGCTTCTTCGCCTTCGAAGGACCGATACCGTCGATGTTTTCAAGCGAAGATCGCTTCAGCGTGGAGCGTTTTGCGGTAGTGGTTTTGCCAACTGTAAAGCGGTGAACCTCTTCCTGAATTCTGTATATAAAGGAAAATATACTTCTGTCCTTTGCTATATTGATCTCGGAATTCTCATTACACAACGCTCGCGTTTTGTGATAGTCGTCTTTTACCATACCGAATACGGGTATGTCTATCTGATATTTGCAAAGAACTTCCTTTACGACCGAGACGTGACCTCTGCCGCCGTCTATAAGCATAAGATCGGGAAATTCCGAGAAGGACCCCTTGGTGTCACTAAGAAGATGCTCTATTCTCCTTGATATTGCCTCTCTCATCGAAGCATAGTCGTCAGGAGAGCTGACGCTCTTTATATTAAAGCTACGGTAATCGGATCTGCGCGGCTTGCCGCCTGCAAAAACGATCATTCCCGCCGTAATATTATCAGAGCCGATATTTGAGATATCGTACGCTTCAATACGCTCAGGAATGTTTTCAAGCTGCAAAAGATTAGCAAGAGACACGAGCACCTGCTCGTCCTTCTGAGCCTGAATATGCGCGTCCTGCGCTGTCTGATGCGCGTTCTTGACAACTGTATCGCACAGCTGACGTGTATTACCGCGTTCCGGACGCCTGATAATGATCTTACGCGATGCAAGATCGGAAAAATATTCTTCTAACGTATGTTTATCCTGCTCGTCCATATCGAATGACACGATGATCTCGCGCGGAATGTGATCGCGGTGCTTATAATGTTCGACCAAAAATGCCGAAAGCGCTCCGGTATCGATTTCGGTATCCGGACCAAAGGTATGGTCAACCTTATCAACTACCGTACCGTTACGTACGTACATACAAGAGATACACGATCCGAGCTCATCGTTCCACAAGCCGAAGATATCCATCTCGCTATCGGGAGAGGCTACCACGTTCTGCTTTTGATGTAAATTTTCCAAAGCGAATATCGTGTCTCTGCATTTAGCCGCCGCCTCAAAGCGTTCATTCTCGGCAAACTCCAGCATTTGCTCATTAAGAGAGCGCGTTGCCTTTGAAGTATTTCCCTGTAAAATATCCGCCGCGCAATCGATCAAAGCCTTGTATTCATCTTTATCGACCTTACCCGTACAAAGTCCGCAGCACTGTCCGAGCTGATAATACAGACACGGGCGTCCCTTACCGATATCACGCGGAAACTGTCTTTTGCAGGACGGTATTCCGAGAGACTTATGAAGAATATCAAGCAAGGAATAGACCGTTGACGAGCTTGAGAACGGGCCGAAATATTTTGCCTTGTCGCCGACACGAGTTCTTGTGAAAAGTATCTGCGGATACTCGGCGTCGGTGATCTTAAGATAAGGATAGGACTTTGCGTCCTTAAGTCTGATATTATATTTGGGTGAATGCTGTTTTATCAGCGCATTTTCAAGTGTCAGCGCCTCTATCTCATTTTTGCAGATTATATATTCAAAGTCCTCTGCAAAAAACACCATCTTCGATGTCTTCAGATTTTTCTGAGAATTTTGAAAATACTGCGAAACTCTGTTTTTGAGCTTTCTGGATTTTCCGACGTATATAATACTGCCGCGTTTATCCTTCATTATATATACGCCCGAACAAAGCGGAAGGTTATTAGCTTTTTCTAACAGCTCAGCAGTTCGTTTTTGTGTTTGTGGCATCGTTGCTCCTAAAAAAATGGGTTGTCCATTATACGACAACCCACTCAAACGTTTTATTCAAATTCAGCAAATCCCGTATTAACAAGATCGAATAAGCCGTTAACAGCTTCATTCTCGTCCGCACCATCAGCAATAAGTGTAACGGTCATGCCCTGGGCAATTCCAAGGGACAAAACACCAAGCAAGCTTTTTGCATTAATTTTGCGATCCTCTTTTTCGATCCAAACCAAAGACTTATAAGAATTCGCCTTTTGTATGAAAAATGTAGCAGGTCTTGCATGCAAGCCTATATTATTAGTGATTGTTACGTCTCTCTTAGTCATATTATCGCTCCTGTTCTTAAGCATATATACGCACGGGATGATTGCACAATATCCCATTTAATATCCTATTAATAGTATATCAAAAAAGCTGACAAAAATCAATAGCTATCTTTTGGTTATTTTCAATAAACTTTTAAGCAAAATAACGCAAAAAACCTTCATTTTTCACACTTTTGATATTAAAAGCGGTTTTTCCCGTGTAAAAGAACAGTTTTTACCCCTCGGTAACGGGAGTGATCCCGTCGATACGAATGGTTACGGTCGCATAGGGGGTATTTATTTTTATATACTGCCCCGAAGCTACAAACGTAGAGCCGTTAACCAAGAAAGATCCGTCATCGGAATATCTTCCGTTGCAAACCATCTTTCCGATAGCGCTGACGCGCGTCTCGCTGTTAGGGTAAAAAACTTCAACGATATTTCCCTTGGAGTCTGTAAAAAACTCTGAAGCAGGCGTTATGCTGAGAGCGCCCATATTTTCGGAGACGTTCACCAACGTTCCAAACTCATCTCCGCTATCGGCAAAATATACCTTATCACCAATATTTATATAATTTGGAGTCGTATATCTTACGTCATCAATCGTATAAGAGATCGTATACTCCTTGATATCGTTTGAATTTGAAAGCCACTGAACGATATTATATCTGAAGTAAACGCTGAGTACGATAACTATAACAAGCAAAATAATTACAGCATCCAAAACGCCGAACTTAGGAGCTTTTATTTTCTTTACGTTTTCTTTTGAATTTTTCATATCAGAATGCTCCCTTCATCAGTTAATCGGAACGCTGATGCAATAGCCTTCACCGGTAAAGTTGGGGAATCTTACTGCAATAAGCTCGCCTACGGCAATTCTCTTTCCGCCAATCGTATAACCCTTATCAGCGTCATGCGCCGCATTTGCCGTTATAGTAACGATAACATTATGCTTGTTAGGTACTACGGACAGTACTCCGTTGCCGCTCTCTTCGTCGTATTTAAGCTCGGTATACTGTGTACTGTAATCAATAGCAGTTACCGTACCAAGCTCAGCCTTTGTAACTGAATCAATGACGACATCATTTTCCTTGATACTTTGCAAAAACGCCTCGTCTACGCCTTTAAATTCAATAGCATATTGAATAGTTACGCTTTCATCTGCAAATATGCCTTTTATAAATGAATTAGGCAAAAACACGTATAACAAAGCCGCTACTACCGCTAAAACGATTACTATCAGCAAGAAGTCAACGATATTAAATCGCATTTTTCTTTTTTTAACAGCCTTGACATTAGTATTTTCATTCATAAGCCAATACTCCTTTAGATATACAAATTGATGCTTGTTGAGTGTTCATCGGAGTCAAGCACGTATTCGTCTCTTGACGACTCACGTTTTCCGATACGAGTACATGCAACGCCAAGCGCAAGCACGCTCCAGAACATAAAGTAAATCGCGTTATTATACCATACAAAATCAAAGACACCTATAATCAGCAACGCAAGAACGCTTATCAAGCAAGCTGAGGTTATAAGCGACGTGCTTCGATTAAACGGCGCTTTGATATATGATAAAGAATTCTGAGCAAAGAAAAACATTACCGCGGCAAACGCGATAAGTCCGCCGATACCCATACTTATAATTATCTGAAGATATAGATTGTGACTGTGTACTGCAGTTTCTATTCCGGCGAACGCATACATAGGATAGATGGTCTCGAATGCCGCCTGTCCGTATCCTATGCCACCCCATAAATAGTCGCCTAACATGTTGATACAACCGTTCCAGGTATAGAGTCGATATAGAGTGGATGAGTCCGCGATGTTACCGATACTCAGAAAACGGTTAACGACCGAGTTTGGAACAAACAAGGAAAACAAGGGTGTGAGCGCCACAGCTCCGAGAATATACTTAAGAGACTTTCTCGTAATAATAACCAGATAAAATACAAAGCAAATAATAATTGCAAGCCAAGCCGCGCGCGACCAAGTGAATACCGCGCACAGCACTATACTGATGCAAGAAAAGGCTGACAGCAATCTCAGCTTACCGCTCACCTTATTAAAGAGATAAAGAGCAAACGGAAATACTGCCGCAAGGTAAGCCGCAAGATAATTGGGGTTATCAAACGTCGCCGTAGCTCTGCCGTAAATATCCGCAAACAAGCTGATATCAAGCCACTCGTTAACGGCATATCCCAATGCATACTGTAAAATTCCAATAACAGCCGTGAGCGTACCCGAAAATACGATACAGTAAACACAGCGATATATCCATTTCTCAGTTCTTATAAGATTTACTATTAAAAAGTAACCAAAGAGCAAGCAACATGCAACGAGTGCCGAAAAATAAGAGTCAGCTCCGCCAACTGTTATCCGTCCCGACAGGTACAGCGCGATCATAAAAAATCCAACCGCGAGATCAATGATCTCAAAGCGTATGATACGCTTTCCGCGTATTACCTTAACAAGAAAGGACATCAGAGTCGCAAGTATTATAAACGTAAGCAAAACTGTCGGATAGGTCGTCAGTGAAAAGAACGGCAAAAATACGAGAGATATCAGAATGCCAATTTCAGGCGTTGTGAAAATAAACGCAAACAACACCAAAGTTCCTATAACTCCAACTATTATCAAAGGGTTTATAAACAGCGTCAATACGCCGCAAATAAGTCCGAAGAACATTGCCTGTCCCGAAAAGCGATGCGGCTCCGCATTCGGCTCGGTTTCAAACAGCTCTTCTCGGTATCCGCAGATCTCCGAGAAAATAAACTTTGTTATTTTACTGTCGTACGCGACCTCTACAAGCTTTTTATCAGAAATCAGCAAAGGAATGCTGATCACACAAACGGTGATGCCGAAATATAAGCAATCTGCGTTTGCCACGCCTACGGTGGGAAGCAAAAACTTCACAAAATAAAACAGCAAGGTGTATATTCCGAATGAAAGTAAGAATCGTCCGTAAGATTTGGTAGGAAGCTCGGTCATGCTTGAGACACCTCGCTTTATTCCACGCACGATACGGCTACTCTCAATACCTTCTGCAAAATAACCTCTAATACGGCGCAAAAGCTTCCTCGGGCGGCTTCCCGTTCTGAGATTATGGAACAAAAATCCGTTTTCAAAGGCATTCTGCTCATCATAGTACGCAGAAAAAATATAGCCGAATAATCCGCAGATCAGAGCTTTATATATAGCGAAGGACAGCTTGTCCAAAAGATAGCCGATAAGACTTCCACCCGAGCGCTCGGGTCTTACTTTTTCAGGTCTTGCGACGGCTTCTTCCGACTCGGAAAGTACGTCATTTTTTCTCTTTCGCAAGCTTTATCATCTCCTTTTTATTGTTCTTCCAGAAGATCGGGACGCTTTTCGCGTGTCAGTTCAAGCGCCTTTTCCTTTCTCCATTGATCTATTTTTTCGTGATGTCCCGATATCAATACGTCGGGAACCTTTACCCCGTGAAATTCATAAGGGCGTGTGTACTGAGGATGCTCAAGCATTCCGCTTGAAATGCTCTCATCCATATAGCACTCGGGAGCTGCCAGCACGCCGTCAACGAGTCTGGCAACGCTGTCAACCAGAATACACGCGGGTATCTCTCCACCCGTAAGTACGTAATTTCCGATAGAGATCTCTTCATCAACTATCTCGTCAATAATTCGGGTGTCGACACCCTCATAATGTCCGCAAAGAATAATAAGCTGATCGTACTGTGCAAGCTCGGCAGCTTTCTGCTGATCAAGCACTTTTCCCGCAGGCGACATATAGATAACTCTACTACTTTTTACGTCGGGTCGGGAGTCGATAATATTTTTATAACAGTTATAGATAGGGGGCGCCATCATAAGCATTCCCTTACCGCCACCGTATGGAGTATCGTCTACTCTACGGTGCTTGTCCTCCGAGAAATCTCTGATATTATGACAGGCAACCTCTATTGCACCGCTCTTTCTCGCTCTACCGATCACACTCTCGCCGAGAACGTAATCAACAAGCTCGGGAAAAAGCGTCATTACGTCGAAAATCATATATCCACACCTCAGTCCAAAAGTCCGGGGATAACGTTTACGCGTACGCCCTTCTCGATGTCCACGCTGACTATAAACTCGTCAACCGCGGGAATCATTCGCTCACCGTTTTCCGTCTTTACTACGTAAATGTCGGATGCGCCACGGTTTATGATATCGGATACTTTACCGTAGACCACATCGGTGGTTGCGTCAATAATGTCAAGACCTATAACGTCAGCAATAAAATATTCACCTTCTTCAAGATCAAAGTCGGCTCTGTCGGCATACACTACCTTACCCTTCATAGCCATCGCCGCGTCCATATCACCAATTCCTGCAAGATCAAACAGCACGAACTGCTTGAAAACAGCCGCCTTTAACACCTTGATCTTATTATATACGCCATCCTCACAGATATAGACGTGCTTCATTTGCGCCAGATCCTCGGGGGTATTGCACCATGACTCAAGCTTAACACCACCGTGACAGCCGTGAGTATTTATTATCTTACCGCATTCAATATATTTTTTAGTCGGCATAACGCCCTCCAGTTGCTATAAATATACATAGTTATTATATCACACTTTTAACCTTTTTTCAATACTTTTATAAATATAAATAACAATAAGGAAATTAAATGATTTTTTTGATAATTTGATATTGCAAATAACTCGGTGTTGTGATATAATATCAGTAATATTAAAAAATACTTATGGAGGTACAAAAAATGATCGAAACAGGCGGATGCACCGGTGCACTTGAAGGAATTGCACCGATTATTATGATCGTCATTATGTTTGTTGCCCTCTACTTCCTTATGATCAGACCTCAGAAGAAGCAGGAGCAGCAGATCAACAATATGAGAAATAATCTTCAGGTAGGCGATGAGATCACTACTATCGGCGGTATTATTGGTAAGATCGTCAGAATCAAGGATGAGACTATCACCATTGAAACCACCCACGACCGCACGAAGATCAGACTTCTCAGAAGCGCTGTTCGTACAGTTGACGTAAAGGCTGAAGACGCACAGGACTAAGCCATCAATAATAAAAAAGCAGGATCGGCGATCCTGCTTTTTTTATTATAAAACCTTTTCAAGAAACTGTTTCAAACGCGGATGCTTTGGATTTGTGAAGAACTCCTCAGGGGGAGCGTCTTCTGCGATAACGCCATCACACATAAAAAGTACTCTGCTTGCAACCTCACGGGCAAATCCCATCTCGTGTGTTACGACCACCATTGTCATTCCTTCTTTTGCGAGCTCCTTCATAAGATCAAGAACCTCACCAACCATCTCGGGATCGAGTGCTGAGGTAGGCTCGTCAAAAAGAATTACCTCAGGATCCATAGCGAGCGCTCGAGCTATCGCTATACGCTGCTTCTGACCACCGGACAAGGTTGAAGGATAAACGTCCTTTTTGTCAAGCAAGCCGATTCTGTTTAACAGCTCAACTGCACGCGCCTCAGCCTCTTCCTTGGTTTTGAGCTTCAACTGAACGGGCGCCAGGGTAAGATTCTGCATAACGGTAAGATTATTAAAAAGATTAAAGTGCTGGAATACCATGCCCATACGCTGACGAGCTACGTTAATATCCACGCCGTTTTCTTTTTCAATAGTCTTCAGAAGCTTTTTATACTTACTTCCCTCCGCCTTTTTAAGCAGATGATTTTGACAAATATTCTCAATAATAGTATTCTCATCCAAATTAGGATTCTTTTTCGAAAGCTTAGCAAAGGTGTTTGAAGCCTTGATAACCTCAGGATACAAATACGGATCTGCGGGAGTCAACAGCTTGTCCTTGAGCCATATCTCGCCCTCGGACGGAGACTCGAGCAAATTCATACATCTGAGCATAGTACTCTTTCCGCTTCCCGAAGGACCTATTATTACTACCTGATCACCCTTTTCAATATGGCAGGAAACGCCGTTCAGAACCTGTAATTCGCTGGCGTCACCGAAGCTTTTATATACATTTTTAACGTTTATCACTTGCTCTCAACCTCTTTTCGATTTTCTTTATAGCAAACGTAAGGATATAAACGATTGCCAGATAGAATATTGCCGCGGCGGTCATAGGAACTATGTAGCTCGCAAGATTATTTCCGCTTCCTATTATCTTTGCAGCCATAGTAAGATCGTACATTCCTACCATACTTACGATAGACGTCTCCTTGATAAGCGCGATAAGCTCGTTACCGATAGCAGGAATAACGTTTTTGATCGCCTGAGGGATAATTATCTTCAGCATAGTTACTCTGCTATTCAGTCCAAGCGCGCGTCCCGCCTCGGTCTGTCCAACGTCTACCGACATGATTCCCGCTCTGATATTCTCGGCAACGTATGCACCCGAATTTATACCGAAAGCTATTATTGCGGTGATCTCCGTAGGAAATCCTTTAATTGCGAATATAACGTACACCATAATAAACAGCTGTAACGCCATAGGAGTGCCGCGGATTATCATAACGTAGATCTTGGCTATAGCCTTTGGGATCTTCATCCACGTATTATTTTTGGATATACTTATAAGTGCAACAAGCGTACCCAATATAAGTCCGAGAATAGCCGCAAAAACCGATATGACAAGAGTGATCTTCAATCCCTCGAACATACTCTCCATATGCTTTTGCGTTGTAAACATAGTTATTAGTTTTTCAAAAAAATTCATCATTCAATGCCCTTTATATTGATTTTTATAAACCGCGAAAAAGAACTATGACGCCATAGTTCTTTTTCGCATATAAGATATTCTTAATCAAGATTCATGTGCTTCATAACCATCTTATCGATCTGAGATACACCGTTCTCGTCCTTAACCATAAGCTCGGTAAGAACCTGATTGATAGCGGTTAAAAGCTCGTCATTTCCTTTGGTAACGCAAATAGCATACTCTTCCTCAACGGGAGCGTCAGCCTCTCCGTCCGCACCGGAATAGTAAAGCGGGAGACACTTAAGCCCCGAGCCGCCGTTATTAACGATATACTGTGCGGGAAGCTCGTCCACGATAACAACGTCAACAAGATTACTTCCGATACCGTCAGCAGCAAGCTGTGCGCTCTCAAAAGCCTTGAGAACAGTATTCGTGCCGTAGAGTACTCCGTCATAGCCGTAGTCATTGTCTGCGGTTGCGTTTATCTCACCGTCGGTATAGATCCAACCTGTCGTATCAGTCTGTGTTCCGATGGTCATACCCTTAAGCGCTTCCCAAACGATATACTCTATGCCATTCGAGGTCTTAGTCTCGATTGAAGCATTTGCACTGAAAACAACGTACTGAACGGAGGTATAATAAGGAATTGAAAAGTCAACCTTTTCTTTTCTCTGTTCGGTAACAGTAATGCCAGCCGCACCTGCGTCGCAAAGAGCTCCGGAGGATACGTTATCTATAATAGCGGAAAACTCAACGTTTTCAAACTTGACCGTTTTGCCAAGCTTCTCAGCAACCATATTCATAATATCAACGTCAACACCCTTGATCTCAGTTCCGTCATAGTACTCAAACGGAGCGAAGAAAGCATTAGTATGAACTATGATCTGATTCTGCGAAGCATTACAGGATGCAAAAGCGACAGTAGCCGTCAACAACATAACACACATCAAAGCAAAAGCAATTATTTTTTTCATATTCTTTCTCCTTCAAATTAAAGCATAAGTTGATTACGGATGATATTATAGCGCATATTTATGCATTTGTCAATAGGTTTTTTGAATATTTTTTAAAATATTTTGCATATTTTATCATTATATTTGCATAAAATCTTAATTATGCAGAATTTTATGCAAATATTGTCCCGTATAAGAAGATCTGCATTCCGCAACCTCCTCGGGTGTTCCCTTTGCTATGATCGTTCCGCCCATATCACCGCCCTCAGGACCGAGATCAATTATATAATCGGCAGTTTTAATAACGTCAAGATTGTGCTCTATAACAAGCAGTGAATTACCTGTATTACACAAGCGCTGCAATATCTCAATAAGCTTTGCTACGTCATCAGTATGAAGTCCCGTAGTAGGCTCGTCGAGAATATACATAGTCTTTCCCGTACTTCTCTTGGAGAGTTCTGTCGCGAGCTTGACTCTCTGAGCTTCACCACCCGAGATCGTGGTTGAGGACTGACCAAGCTTGATATAACCAAGACCTACGTCATACAGCGTCTGAAGCTTTTGCTTGATCCTCGGAATGCCGTCAAAGAACAACAGCGCTTCCTCAACCGACATGTCAAGCACGTCCGCTATACTCTTATCCTTGAATTTGACCTCAAGAGTATCACGATTATAACGCTTACCGTGGCACACGTCACACGTAACGTAAACGTCAGGCAAGAAATGCATCTCGATCTTCTTGACTCCGTCGCCCTCACACGCCTCACAGCGTCCTCCGCGAACGTTGAACGAAAATCTACCCGATTTATATCCTCTTGCATTAGCATCAGCCGTCCTTGCAAAAAGATCTCTGATATCGGTAAACAGACCTGTATAGGTAGCAGGGTTTGAGCGCGGTGTTCTTCCAATGGGGCTCTGGTCGATGACTATGACCTTATCGAGATTTTCGATGCCCTCAATACGCTTATATTTCCCCGAACCTTTAATCGCGTGATTGAGCTCTCTTGAAAGCGTGGGGGCTATAACGCCGTTGACGAGTGAAGACTTGCCCGATCCGGATACGCCGGTAACGCAGGTGATACAACCAAGCGGAATGCTCACGTCAACGTCCTTCAAATTATGCTCGTGCGCGCCGATGACCTTAAGGAATGATCCGTTACCCGCGCGTCTGTGAGACGGTACTTTGATTTCTTTTCTTCCTGAAAGATACGCGCCGGTTATTGATTCAAGATTTTCCGCCACCTCCTCGGGCGTACCTGCGGCTACTATCTCGCCGCCGTGAATGCCTGCGCGCGGGCCTATGTCAATAATATAGTCGGACTCACGCATGGTCTCTTCATCATGCTCAACCACGATAACGGTATTGCCCAGGTCGCGTAACTTCTTGAGAGTAGCGATGAGCTTTGTATTATCGCGCTGATGAAGACCAATACTCGGCTCGTCAAGTATATACAAAACGCCAACCAACGCAGATCCTATCTGTGTCGCGAGGCGTATTCGCTGCGCCTCTCCACCCGAAAGCGATCCCGCTTTTCTTGCGAGTGTCAAATACTCAAGACCTACACTCTTCAAAAAGTCAAGACGGGAGCGTATTTCTTTTATTATCTCGGCAGCAATAACGCGATCCGCACCGTAAAGCTCCAAATTATTGATAAAATCGTACGCCTTGGAAATGGAAAGACGGCAGAAATCCGAGATATTCATACCCCCTACGGTAACCGAAAGCGAATTAGGATTCAATCTTTGTCCGTTACATACAGGGCAATCGGCTTCTTCAATAAACTGCTCGTAATAGTCGTCGTTTGCGCTCTGCTGAACACGCGCCTCAACCATTTTAACAAGCCCCTCAAAGCGAGTTTTCTGATGATGCTCTACTCCGCCAAACCATCGTTTTATATCATAAAATTCATTATCCGAGCCGTACAGAAGCGTATGCAAAGCTTCATCCGAAAACTGATTGATGGGAGTATTGATATCAAATCCGTGCTTTTTACCAACGGCGATAAAGAGAGGTCCGTTCCAACTCTCCTCTTCAAGAGTTTTAAATCCGTTGACTGCAATAGCACCCTCCCTGAGTGAAAGTCGATCATCGGGGATAAGACGGTCAACGGCTATTCTTCGCATAGCGCCGAGTCCCGCACAATGCGGACACGCGCCCGACGGATTATTAAACGAGAACATTCTCGGCTCAAGCTCACCAAATGACACGTTGTGCTTCTCACACGCATAGCTCTGTGAGAACTCAAGCTCAACAGGCTCCGAGTTTCTTGGCACGGTAGCGATAATGAGATGTCCGTCGGCAAGCTTAAGTGCCTTTTCAACCGAGTCAACAAGACGCGCTCGGATATCCTCCTTCATCACAAGTCTGTCGACTACTACTTCGATATTGTGTTTTTTATTTTTATCAAGCTTTATTTCCTCGGAAAGATCGTATATACTGCCATTTACTCTGACACGGACGTAACCGCTCTTTTTAGCCGAGGCAAATACCTTTTCGTGCATTCCCTTTTGTGCGCGTACTACGGGCGAGAGCACCATAAAACGCTCACCCTCGGGAAGCTCCAAGATCTTATCTATAATACTCTCCGTCGTCTGACGCCTTATTTCCTTGCCGCATATCGGACAGTGAGGCACACCTACTCTTGCGTACAGAAGTCTGAGATAATCGTATATCTCAGTAACCGTTCCAACGGTTGAGCGAGGATTTCTCGAGGTGGTTTTCTGGTCAATGGATATCGCGGGAGAAAGCCCCTCGATAAGATCGACCTCGGGCTTATCCAGCTGTCCCAAAAACTGTCGCGCATACGATGAGAGTGACTCAACGAAGCGTCTGTGTCCCTCGGCATAGATAGTATCGAACGCCAAAGAGGATTTGCCCGAGCCCGAAAGACCCGTAAGTATAACCAGCTTATCTCTCGGGATCTCAACGTTTATATTTTTAAGATTATTTACTTTTGCGCCTTTAATAACAATTGATTTTGCCATTAAATCTACCGTATTATTTCCCTTCTCGAATTTCTTTTATCCTATCGCGTATAAATGCCGCCTGCTCGAATTCCAGACGCCGTGAAGCCTCACGCATTTGCTTGGTAAGCTCAACAATGAGCTTTTCTTTTTCTGCCGCAGACATCTTCTTTGCGGCGCCCTTAGCTGACTTCTTTGCGGATTCGGGCTTTGATATTTCAATAATATCTCTTACGTCCTTCTTGATCGTCTGAGGTATTATTCCGTGTTCGCTGTTATATCTTTCTTGGATCGCGCGTCTTCTGTTTGTTTCGTTTATAGCGCGCTCCATAGATCCCGTGATCTTATCGGCATACATTATTACGCGTCCCTCGGCATTTCTTGCCGCACGTCCGATGGTCTGTATCAAGCTGCGCTCTGCACGTAAAAATCCTTCCTTATCGGCGTCAAGTATAGCAACCAAAGAGACCTCGGGGATATCAAGTCCTTCACGCAAAAGGTTGATTCCGACTAAAACATCGAATTCGCCCAAACGCAGATCGCGGATTATCTGCATACGTTCAATGGTATCGACGTTAAAGTGAATATATTTCACCTTGATGCCGTTGTTTTCAAGATACTCGGTAAGATCCTCCGCCATCTTTCGCGTAAGCGTAGTTACAAGCACGCGCTGATTCTTCTCTGCGCGTATACGTATCTCTCCCATAAGATCGTCAACCTGTCCCTCGATAGGTCTTACCTCTACCAAGGGATCAACAAGTCCCGTAGGACGAATAAGCTGCTCCGCGATATTCGAAGAATTCTCAAGCTCATACTCACCGGGTGTAGCACTTACGAATACGACTTGATTGAGCTTTGACTCAAACTCCTCGAAAAACAGCGGTCTGTTATCATAAGCCGACGGCAAACGGAAGCCGTATTCCACAAGATTTGTCTTTCTCGCAGAATCTCCTCCGCTCATTCCCCTTACCTGAGGAATCGTCACGTGTGACTCATCAATAAACATAACGAAATCATCGGGCATATAATCAAGCAAGGTGTAAGGAGTTGAGCCCTCAGGTCTGCCCGAAAGCACGCGTGAATAATTTTCAACTCCCGAGCAGAAGCCAACCTCACGGAGCATCTCAAGATCGTATTTTACTCTTTCCTCAATACGCTGAGCCTCTATAAGCTTACCCTCGGAAGTAAAATAATCACGTCTTTCGATCATCTCGCGCATTATTTCATTAAGCGCCTTTTCCTTCTTGTCGTCTGATACCGCGTAATGCGTCGCGGGATAAATGGGAGCGTAAACAAGCTCCTTAAGCACCTCGCCCGTAACAATATTTATCTCGGAAAGTCTGTCTATCTCGTCACCGAAAAATTCAACGCGTATCGCTTTGCTTTGCATATTAGCAGGTACGATGTCAATAGTATCGCCCTGTACTCTGAATTTATCTCTCTCAAGAGCGAGATCGTTTCTGTCATAGCTGATCTTGACAAGCTCGTGGATAAGGTCATCGCGGCTCATCTCCATTCCGGGACGAAGCGCCATAACCAAGCTCTTGTATTCCTGTGGGTCACCAAGCGAGTAAATGCACGATACGCTGGCAACTATAATAACGTCGCGGCGTTCAAATAACGCAGACGTCGCGCTATGACGAAGCATATCTATCTCCTCGTTGATCATAGCGTCCTTTTCTATATACATATCCTTGCCCGGAATATATGCCTCGGGCTGATAGTAGTCATAATATGACACAAAATATTCAACCGCATTATCCGGAAAGAATTCACGGAACTCACTGCAAAGCTGAGCGGCAAGGGTCTTATTATGAGCGAGAATAAGAGTGGGGCGATTTATTTTTTCAATAATATTCGCCATTGTAAAGGTCTTACCCGATCCGGTAACACCAAGAAGAACCTGGCTTTTTTCTCCGCGATTCAAGCCTTCAACCAACTTATCAATAGCCTCGGGCTGATCTCCCGTAGGACTATAGCTTGAACGCAAAACGAATTTATCCACTATTCTCACTCCCCTCGAAAACTTATTCATTATATTATATCACAAATACTGTGAAAAATAAAGTACTTATGAATATTTTATTTTATTGACTTTCATTCTGAAAAATAGTATAATTAATCGTAAGAGAGTAAACTGCGGGGTGTAGCAAAAATGAAAAGAATAATCATTCATTCCGATCTGAATAACTTTTTCGCATCCGTTGAGGGTTTGAAAAAGCCGTGGCTTCGTGACGTCCCCATGGCAGTAGCGGGAGACGTTCAGCAAAGGCACGGAATAATCTTAGCGAAAAATATACACGCCGCAAAATTCGGTGTTAAAACAGCTGAGCCGATATGGTCTGCAATGCAAAAATGTCCGAATCTTATCACGGTTCCCCCAAGTCACGACGACTATATGGTTATATCCCAGCGTGTCAGAAAGATATACGAATCCTATTGCGAGCAGGTTGAGTCATTCGGCATCGACGAATGCTGGCTTGACATCTCCAAAATTGCAAGAGATTTTGAAGAAGGGGCAAAAATTGCCGACGAAATACGCGAGCGTATACTTGACGAGATACACATTACCGCATCCTGCGGCGTATCCTTTAACAAAACCTTTGCAAAGCTTGGTTCGGATCTGAAAAAGCCAAACGCCACCTCGGTAATCACGGATACCGACTTTAAAGAAACCGTTTGGAAGCTACCCGCCGAGAGTCTCTTGTTTGTTGGCAAAGCAACCAAAGCCGAGCTTGAACGCTTGAATATATCCACCATCGGTCAGCTCGCACTTACCGACCCAAAAACTCTCCAATTCGTGCTCGGTAAAAACGGACTTGAGCTATGGGAGGCGGCTAACGGAATAGACAATTCCCCCGTGACCGCAAGCGACTTCAAAAGCACGATAAAATCCGTGGGCAACAGCACGACCACGCCATACGATCTCACCCGAGAGGAAGACGTCCGCATAGTTCTGCTGTCTCTTTGCGACCGCGTATCATCCCGTCTGCGCAGATTAGGACTTGTATGCGATACCGTTCAACTTCACGTCAAAGACTCAAATTTAAATTCATTTGAAAGGCAGCAAAAGCTCCCATATTTTACACGAACGTCAGATATGCTTTTTGAGGCCGCGTTCTCGCTTTACTCAAACAGCCATATCGTCGGTACTCCGACGCGCTCCATAGGCGTGCGCGCCTTGAACGTATCAAGTGACGATCAAAGGCAGTTGGCGGTCAGCGACAGCATACCAAACCTAAAAAAACGTGAAATGCTCGGTGAAACCGCCGATAATATCCGTCAACAGTTCGGCAGGGGCTCACTTATACGCGGAATAATGCTTTCAAATAACGAGCTTGCAAAAACCGATATTGAGGAAGAAGGCTCATCGTTTACAAAGTAAAAATAAACCCGACAGTTTGATACTGTCGGGTTTATTTTTAGTTAATCAATTTTCAAAATCTCACCGGGAGCGACGGAATATAATTTACCCTCAGCCAGAGCAAGCCACAAGGTACGATTGGTGGGATTTTTAACGATTGCCCCGTCGGCGGAATAGATAAGGCGTTTGTAATCCTCAATGTACTCGTAGATCTCGATATTGGTTGCATACCAGATATCTTCTCTGTTTCCGATAAACTCAGCGAATTCCTCTATTACGTTCCAGTTGTCGTCCATTTCAAACTCATAGCTGTGCCCCCAAAGATAGAACAACTGCGGAGACATCGCTTTTTTCATTCCGTTTACGAACTTATCCGCAAGCGCCATAAGATCCTTATCCTTGTGATGACAAGTCGCATGCAGACGCAACCAATCCGTAGGAATGTCGAATTTCTTCGTCGATACAACGGTACGCGCGTATGCTATGCCGCAGTCCTTAAGAACCGCAACGACCTCATCATTATACGTGCCGTACGGATATGCCATACCGCGTATAATACAGCCAAACTGCGCTTCAAGAGTTTCACGGTCCTTGACTATCTCATACGCTATGGTGCCCGGTGTCATATATTCAAGATGGGGATGCGTAAAGGTGTGAACTGCCACCTCGTGTCCTGAATTTCCGTAGACCTCAAGGATCTCCGATTCACGCAATCTGCGGTGAGCCTTGTGCGGAGGATAGACCACGTCCTCGGGGGCGTAAAGACCGGAATTAAGATTAAAGGTAGCCTTAATGCCGTGTTTATTTAAAATTTCGATCAGACGTCTGTCCTGCTGAACTCCGTCATCGTAACTGAGCGTGAGAGCGCGGGCAAGTCCACCCGGGAAACGCATAAAGCACTGTGTTCTTTTCTTAGCCATAGCAATTCTCCTTACATTGTTCAACCTACAAGGTCAATAATTTTTTTGCAGATACTGTCAGCGTCTATACCGGCAGTTTTATAAATATGCTCGTCCGGATTTCTCACGTCAACGAATGAATCGTCAACCGCCATGAATGCCGTTTTGCGACCGTCCAATACACCGCGGGCATCAAGCTTTTCACGAAGGTTGACACCCATACCGCCCGAATGTATCTCTTCCTCGAGGAATATCACACCCTTTGTACTTTGAGGAATCATATCAGATACCTTCCCTGCGATAACGTCATAGGGCTTGAGCATTTCAAGAAGAATAATGCCCACACGTATTCCCTTTTCATTCGCCGCGTCAGCGGCCTTGACAGCCTCAAGCGCGATCCTGCCATGCGTAATGATCACCGCATCAATGGTGTCATTCGCGCCGAAGTCGGATTTAAGTCCGGTAAAGCCCGCTTGCTTGCCGTAGAAACGGTCAATAAGCACCTTACTCTCAAATCCGCTCGGATATCTTATTGCAGAGGGGCAATCCGAATTCAAAGCCTTTTGCATACATTCTGCAAGCAGCTGATTTGTGATAGGCGTAAATATCTTGATATTTGGTATCTGGGATAAAAACGCAACGTCAAATATACCGTGGTGGGTAGCGCCGTCAGCGGCGTTCAGCCCTGCCCTGTCAATACACATTATAACGGGGAGATTCTGAAGCGCAATATCGTGAGCTATATTGTCAAATCCTCTTTGCAAAAAGGTGGAATATATAGCGGCAATCGGGCGCATACCGTTAGCCGCAAGACCTGCCGCAAAGGTCAGCGCGTGCTCCTCTGCGATGCCCACGTCAAAGAAACGCTCGGGAAAAGTCTCGCGGAAGCGATTCAAGCCCGTTCCGTCGCACATCGCCGCGGTAATGGCGCAAATACGAGGATCGTCTTTTGCCAATGACGTAAGCTCTTGCCCCATAGCATTTGAAAAGCTGATACCACCGCTTGCAGACGCACTCGGAGCTACGCCGTGGTAAAAATCGGGGGCTGTCTCGGCAGGAGAATAACCTTTTCCTTTAACAGTTTTAAGATGTACTATAACGCTCTCGTTAAGAGACTTAGCCTGACGCAACAAGCTCTCGACCTGCTTATAATCGTTTCCATCTATCGGCCCGAGATATTTAAGCCCCATATTTTCAAAATAGTTGGAAGCATACAGCGCGCTCTTGACAGTTTTCTTAACAAAGGTCATAAAGCGATAGAGCGGCTTACCGACAAGCGGGAGCTTGTTGAGAATGTTCCCCGTCGTTCGCTTGGTTTTAAGATAACCGGGCTTCGCTCTGAGCTTTGAGAGATTCGTTGCAAAGCTTCCGATATTCTTTGAGATAGACATCTCGTTCTCGTTAAGAACAATGACGAGATTAAGATCGCCACGGCAGTTATTGATCGCCTCGTGGATCATTCCACCCGTATAAGCGCCGTCACCAAGCACCACTACCGTATACGCGTCGCTACCACGAAGCTTATCGGATATGGCAAAGCCAAGACCGGCAGACAAGGACGTGGAGCTGTGACCCGCGCCAAAGCAATCGTGCTCGCTCTCGCTTCGCTTGGTAAAACCGCTGATGCCACCCGATCTGCGCAGAGTATCCATCTGAGAATATCTGCCCGTCAAGAACTTATGAACGTAGCTCTGGTGTCCGACGTCAAAAATAATATGATCCTTTGGAGAATCAAAAACGCGGTGTATAGCCATCGTAGCTTCAACTATACCGAGATTCGATGCAAGATGTCCGCCGTTTTGGGAAACTATACGCACAAGCTCACTTCTTATCTCATCGGCAACGTTCCCCATCTCCTCGTCGGGAATAGCTTTGAAATCAGTCGGTGAATTTATTTTATTGAGATATTTTACATTTATATCATTCATTTCAAATACCTCTCGATTTTGTTTATAACTATCCATTCATATTATTATATCATAAATAATCCAAAAAATAAAGTGTTTTTTAAAATTTCCTCTGCAATTATACAATAAAAAACCACGGCAAGCCGTGGTTTTAGTTTATTGCTTTATAAAAATAATATCCATATAAGCTTTGATACTATATGACAGCCGCCGTGCGCTATCATAGCATATCGCAAGCCATACTTTCGGTACAAAAGTCCGAAAAGCAGGCCCAGACCACCGTTGAGCAAGAAGCATCTCGCAATTATAATGGGTGAGTTACCTATGAGCAAAAGCGTTGCGGGCAGATGTCCTGCGGCGAACAATATTACGCTAATAACGTTTGCGGCAATAAGTAGCGCGGTCGCAGGTTTTCCCTCGTGCCTTGGAAGTAATTTATGAAGCGCAAATGCTATCAGCGACATAAAGAAAAGCCTGACCATTACTTCCTCAATAACCGCGCCGTATGTCACAGTTGCCAGCATATATACGAGCGTCGGCTTCACCGCGTAGGAATCCATAATAACCTCAGAGAAATTTCCGAAGAACAAAATGTCCGATAAGATCATTACAAGACCGCCCGTAACAGCAACGCCAACAGAAATCAGCAAGGGGATTCTCTCAATGCTCCGTTCGTCTTTCCAAAGACCAACGTTCTTGCCAAGCCAAATACCCAAAGCTCCCAGCACAACGCCATAGCCTGCGGATTGAAGCGCCGTAATTACTCCCATAAGAATATCAATCGGAAATCCAGCAAGTCCCGAGGCGTTCAGTTCATCAATAAGCTGAGCCTGCAACTCCGCGGGATAACCGTCAAGAACGTACAGCCCCGAAAAGAAGCCTCCAACAAGACCGATCACGGCGAAAAATATAAGAGTTTTATAATGCGTTTTCAAAAATTGTATCATAAGTCATATCCTTTCGTGTTTTATTGCTATTAGTATAAAACATTTTTTCAAAAAAGTACACGAACTGTTAGTTGAGTTAAGAAAAAATCAAGCCCATCGGCTATGTCGATGGGCTTGAAAGCTTATTTAACAATTTTTCGTCTTACCGCAACCCTTGTCAAAGGAGGGATTGCAAGCGTAGAAATTCTTGGAGTCGAGGTTATCCTGAGCGATTCTTATACAATCGCCGAATCTCTGATAATGTACTATCTCTCGTTCGCGTAAGAATTTAATGGGATCTCTTACGTCGGGATCGTCAACCAGTCTGAGTATATTATCGTAAGTCGTTCTCGCCTTCTGCTCTGGTGCAATCATATAAGAACAAACTTTTCAGAAATTCCAATGAATTTCTATGGGAACATTCCTTGTTCCGGGGATTCGCTTGCCGATAGATATGTAATCAATCAGCGTTTCCACGATTTCGCGGTTAAGGTGTTCCAAGTTTGTGTATTGTTCAATGAGTTCGCGGCGGTTATCACCAACCGCAATTTTGTCGTCGATTTCGGCTAACTGTTTTTCACCGTCTGCAACTACACGTTCAAGACGTTCTTTTTGTGTGGTAAAGTCTTTCGACAGTTCCACAAAGTCGCTTTCGGTTATCAAGCCCTTAACCTTATCCATATAAAGCTCCCGAATACCTTTTGCATATTCTTCGATTTTTTTGCGGTATGCCGCGAGATCGGAGAGTATGCGATTTTTCTGTGCTTGCAAGTTGTTACAAAACTCGATGTTTTGCTCTAACTCGTCTTTGTCAAGGTATTCTGCGGAAAGTCTGTTTATCTCGTCGATTACAAGCCGTTCCAAACGGTCAACCGAGATAAAAGCACCCTCGCAAGCGTCTTTGGCGACGTGGCGGTTTGAACATTGCAAATAATGCTTACTGCCTCGTTGCGGTGCCGTTTTTGATGAACGCATTACATATCCGCAACTCGCACAGCGGGCTTTTCTTGCAAACAAACCTATTGTGCCAACGTCAAAGGGCTTTGCCCGTTCCGCAATCATAGCTTGCACTCTGTCCCAAAGCTCACGGTCAATGATCGGTTCGTGTGTTCCCTCAACAATGTACCATTCACTTTTAGGGCGCGGTTTGTTTTGCTTGGTCTTATAGGAGATACTACCGTATTTTCCTTGTACCATATTGCCGATGTAGATTTCGTTTATCAGCATATCGGAGATCGCAAAGTATTTCCAAAGTGTGCTGTTTTTCATCGTGGGCTGTTTGTAGCGCAAACCTTGCTGACGCTTATATTCAGTTGGATTCGGTATGCCCCTATCATTGAGCATACGGGCGATTGCAGTTTTACCGTAACCTTGTGAAAATAGTGTAAAAACTTCTCTTACAACGGCGGCGGCTTCTTCGTCGATAATCAAGTGTCCTTTTTGATCGGGGTCTTTCTTGTACCCGTACAAAGCAAAGGCACCGATATGAAAACCGTTCTCGCGTCTGTTTGTAAGAACGCTTCTGATGTTCTCCGACATATCCTCAAGGTACCATTCGTTGACAAGCCCATTGATCTGTCGGGACTTCTTGTTTCCTTTGTTCGCGGTATCTGCGTTATCAACAATACTGATGAAGCGAATACCCCAAACGGGAAACAGCCCGTGTATGTACTTCTCAACGAGTTCAAGCTCACGTGTAAAACGCGATTGTGTTTTGCAGAGGACAATATCAAATCTGTGTTGTTCTGCGTCCTTTAGCAGACGGTTAAACTCGGGGCGTCGTCTGTCAGACCCCGTGTAATCGTCGTCGCTGTAAATGTTGTAAAGCTCCCACCCCTGTTCCATAGCGTATTGCAACAACATTGCCTTTTGGTTTTGTATGCTGTTGCTGTCGTCGGTTTCAAATTGCTTGTTTCTATCTTCTTCGGATAAGCGGCAATAAATAGCTACTTTCATTTTATCTACCTAAAAGATAATGACAAGCTGTTCCTTGGGTATATTATACCACAAAAAATGCAACTTGTCATTAGGTGTTGCAAAAGTTTACACTTTTGCCTTTCTCCATTCGATTGATAAGTTCAATCCATTTCTTTGTATATTCTTGTTTGGTCGTTGTGTTTTCGCCGCTTTTGAAAACACTAACGCAAATTATTTTATCGTCGTTACTTTTGGATTTATCGCTTTGTTTCATTGTTTAGCCCCCTTTCAAGAAAACGGCTAATACACTATATGAAATGCGGCAAGTCCACTATTACAACAAATTATTTAATGGGCTTTAATCGGACGGCTATTAGCATAGCTCCACGGGAGTTCCACCCTTGCTCTCTTTGGCAACCTCACCCATCGTTTGCGACGCTCTTAACGCTCGAACTGTGGCTATAAGGGAGTATCATTATCCTTTCTGCTTGTCGTCGCCCACAAACTGCTAAATTTATTTTACGACGCTGTGTTTCTCGCTCGTTCCCGTGTGGGAAGTCTTGGCGCACCCGTCGCTCGGCTCGGAGCAAAAAGAACGTATCCGATTTGCCCTATACTGCGTCGCCGTTATCTTGCGTCGCTTTCTTTGTCAAGGAACGTGAGAGGTAGGATTTTGTACGCTCGCGGAAAGGGGTGGGCGCAAGCGCACGTTTTAATCAAACCTCAAAATCAAGAACGGCTCGCATAAGCCTTGAACGTAGTCTATCGCGTATGTCCTCGTCAATGCCGTAATATGTATTGCCGCGTTCGTCGCGGAGCTTACGGACAGATAATGAAGCGATATACCCCTCATAATGCTGTATAACAATTTTCATTGCTTCGGAGTCGCCCTTTGTCGCGGCTACAATGACGGGATAAGGCAATAAACCGCGCTCGTCTTGATCGCTGATATTACCATTCGCTTGTTTCATCATCATTTGCGCGTTCCTCCAAAAATTGTTTTAGGGTTCCCAAAGAGCTTGTCCGTCTGTACTGTACCGTACTTCTCGGAATGTTATAGAGCTTGGCAATATCCGCGTCGCTCATATCGTGGAAGTAGTACAGCATAACAGCATTGCGCTTTTCTTCGGGCAATGTACGGAGAGCTTCGGCTAACAGTTCGGGGGTAATTCTCTTACCGCCCACACGGAAAGAATTGTCGTGATCTTCGCCGTCAGTAGGAGCGTCAACCGTGTAAAGCTGATTTTCTTCTTCGGGCGACAGATCGGAAAAGCTGACAAAGTGTTTTTGATAGCGTTTCACATCTCTGTGTGCATTGCTCGCTTCGCATTTCAACGCCTTTTTGCAAAAGCCGTTAAAAGCACAACGTACTTGAAATTGGGTACGAGTTGGTTCATTCAAGGTGTTCACCTCCTTTCGCAACCGCGAAAGCGGGTGATAGGTTGATTTCCCCTTTCGTTACCCACACCACCGCATTTTGAAAATTGCCAAATAAAAACGGTGATTTTTTCAAAAAAATTTTTCTGTCGCTCATTTTTTAGTTCCTTTCATTCGATTTTTTGTTTTCAGATCGAATGAAAGAGGGCGGCGAGCGACACCGATAAATGCGAAAACACAAAATGCGCCCGCCCGCGAAAAGACGCGGACGAGCGCAAAAAGAATTGTAAACAGTATTAAATTGAATTGTCAGTTCATACTCGTAGCCGTAATATCCCGAAGAAGTGTCAAGGCTTTTTTTGACCGTAGGATATTAGGTGGGTGAGCATTGAAAAAAATTAACACGGCGTACCTCCATTAGATACCGCCGTGTTCGGTTAGTAAGTCGTCATTGGTTTGTGATAAACGCAAAGAAACGGCGGCTTGATATTTCAAACCGCCGATCAAGAGATAGTTATGCCTCGTTTATGTGCAAACATAAAGAGCCAATAAATCGCGTGAAATCGCGCGGTTTATTGGCTCTGCGTCTGTGCGTCTGGCTCTTTGTGTATTGTGATTTTCAGTTGTTTTACGCTGATTAGAGTTTCTTGCTTGCATTTCGGGCAGAACAGCGGAAAGTTTTTTAGCTCTGTATCTTCCCGCATTTTCAGCCGTGTTTTGTTTTTGCAGACGGGACATAATATCCAATCAATCATTTATATCCACCTCAAATAATGGTTCGATATGTTCTCTGATGAAATCGACTCTATCGAACACAGTAGGCTTGAAATAAGATGATACCGATATTACAATATTCTTTTCTGGATTGATGTAAATAACATTACCGCTGTTTCCGATTGCGGCATAGATGTTTTTTTGACGATCAATTATCCACCACAAATATCCGTATTCCATTCCTCTGAAATATTTGCTTTCGACGATACGTGGGCGTGTCATTTCCTCAATCCACGCGGAAGATACGATTTTTTTGTTATCATAAACACCGTTGTTCAAGCATAACAACCCGATTTTTGCCATATCCTCGGCTGACATACAAAGCCCATAGCCTGGTGTACCAAGTCCATCGGGATCACTGAACCAAATGTTGTCTTTAGGAAGTTTTTCGATAGTAAACTGTTTGTGTTCCGCTGCTGTTTTCGCATAATAGTTTTTATGTATTTGAATACCCAACGGTTCAAACAAGTAGGTGTTGGCATAATCTACAGTTTTCATATTTGTAGCTTGATATAAAATTCCCGAAAGGATATGTAAACACACCGTTTGATAGTTAAATTCATCTGTCAATCCTTTTCTTCCACCTAAGTAATCAAGAGAGGTGTATGTCCAATTTTCACTTGAACAGACCTTAGACCAAGGATCACCTTTACACTTATACGGTGTCCTCATAGTCAATAAATGCTTAATGGTAACATCGTAGATCGTTTTTTCTCCTCTTTTAACCTTGTAATCGGGAAAATAATCCAAAACCTTATCATCAACGCTTTTTATTTGTCCCTTATCTATGGCAATTCCAATAAGTAAAGATATTACACTTTTGGTAGCGGACATTATATGGGTACAATCGTCTTTCTTATAGTCATTCCAACAATCACTATAAACAATTTCATTATTCCTAATTACAACGATTTGACATATATTCGGTTGTTGCTTTTCTATAACATTATGAAGTTCTTGGATTTTTGATAAATCTATCATTTTTGCTCCTTATCTGTTTTTTGAAAGAAATGTTTGCTTTCTATCACAAGAGTTTTTTTAATTTTTAGATATTACCTTTTTAACGGGATAATAGACTTCGGTTATATTATCATTAACATCTTCGATTAGTGATGGGTCAGTTATATAAACCTCAAACAGAGCGTTGGTGTTTTGATACCCCTCTTTTTCTGCCCATTCTACTTGTCTTGCATAAACAGAAGAAAGTTCAGAATAAGCTCCGCGCACAACCGTTTTTAAGCATAATCCGGGAGAAAAATCTCTTGTACCCGTGGCATACTCTTGAACGGGAATAGCAAATTCTGTATCTAAACCATCGGGGGTAAATTCAGCACTATGAAAAAGAACCATAGGTGGTGCGCTCATAGTCAATTTACCCGTTGCTATTTTCCTAAATAATTTACCGAAACATTTTTCATATTCAGTCGGATAATTTACGGGCTGTACTTTTTTGCGGATAGACAATAAGTACATTAACGGTACATCGACAAGTTGAACATCAATATTATCCATATAGGACATAATAGATTTTCCTTGTTGTATAGTTATCAAATCATTATTTATTTGATCTAATATTTTTTTACAAGTATGTACTTTCTGTTCAATTTGATTTTTCTTTTTTACAAAAGCCAAATAAAGACTTTCTTCATAAGGCGTATCGGTTAAAAGTATTTCCTTTATTTCTTCCAAAGAAAACGAATATGCTTTTAACCTATTGATAAACAACATCTTTTCAAGTTGTTCAATAGAATAGTAGCGATACCCGTTTTCAGGATTTACTTCGCTCGGTTCCAATAAGCCGATTTCTGCATAATAGCGAAGCGTTTTTGTTGATACCTTGCATATATTTGAAAACTCACCAATAGACAACATCATCATTGCTCCTTTCCATTATATATTGTAAACCTTGCCGTAAGGTAAAAGTCAATAGGGGTTTTTAGCTTTTATTGCCTTTAATCTACCGTCGGCGGGCTTTTTTGCGTCCTTGGGAATAAGCCACACACGGCTCAAACGCACCACGCCCTCAATACGCTTTTCTTCGCAAAGTTTCTGTATGCGACGCTCTGAAATCTCCCACAGCTTCGCCGCGTCTTGTACTGTCATATATTCAAACATAGGTTATCCCTCCTGAAAGTGATCGCACTATATATTATATACGTTCAGCCGAACAATATCAAGGGCTTTTTTGTAAACAATTTGAATTATAATGGCTAATACTATGAATTGTGTAGTCATATCCAAGGAAGAAGATGAACTGTATAATATAAGTATAGGAATTATTATAGCACAAAGGAACGTAGAAACAATGAAAAGACCCGTACCAATTTACGACTTTACGGCGTTCGGAAAGGCTATAAAAGAGGCGAGAACAAAGCGCGGAGAATCCCGCAAGAATGTCAGCGACGATATGGATATATCGCCCCGCTATCTTGCAAACATTGAGAACAAGGGACAACAACCGAGCTTGCAAATCTTTTATGAGCTTGTTACCCGTTACGATATATCCGTAGATCAATACTTTTTCCCCGACAAGAG
>JBGVPV010000045.1:0-5776 GCA_045127215.1 Eubacteriales bacterium
AAAGTTACTTTTTGACAGGTTTGGACCGTCGAGGACGCCGGTCCCTACGGAAAGAGAATATTATTCGTACGTAGGGGAGGATATTATCATCCCGCGCGGTCATAAAGTAACATTTACGCCCGAATGGACTGTCGAGGACGCCTATCCCTACAAAATTTTGTTTATCTATGGACATTCGCTCACAGGTATGATATAATATTTTCACTGAAATCGGGGGGAGGGACGAGCGTGAAGCGATTTTTGAAAAAATATATGATGGCTGTTATCGTTGCACTTTGCGTGATAGCTATATACGGCGTAATGTTCGCGCTCGAGGCGACCTGCCCTGTAAAGTATCTTACGGGAGCTTCTTGTCCCGGCTGCGGAATGACACGTGCTTGTTTTAGTGCTTTGCGTTTTGATTTTGCGTCGGCGTTTTATTACCATCCGCTCTGGATATTGATGCTGCCGCTTGCGGCATTGCTCATATTTCTTTGGGCAAAGCGCAATAAAAAAGCGCTTTGCGTGGTGCTTGGACTTTTCTTCGTGGCTCTTATCGGCGTTTATCTGTACAGGCTGTTTTATACCGAAACTGATATCGTCGTATGGGAGATAGAAAAGGGAATATTATCTCAAATAATCTCTAAATAAAAAACATTTTGCAATGATGTCTGTAAAATCAGCGAAAAATAAAATAGCCTTCCCCAGTGGGGGAAGGTGGCACGCGAAGCGTGACGGATGAGGTGTTTATTGCCATAAACTAACTCCTCATCCACCACTTCGTGGTCCCCCTTCTCCCACAGGAGAAGGCTTATTTTGTTGTGCGGAAAATTATATTACTTCTTATTGCTGTAGATCTCTCTGAATTGCTTAACGGTGGAGGCGAAGTCGTCGATCGCGCTCTTAACGACTGCGGGATCGGTCATATCGATGCCTGCAACGAGGAGGCTATCAAGAGGAGACTTGGAGCCGCCGCACTTAAGGAAGTCGATGTACTTATTGATATATGCCTCGCCCTCGGTCTCAATGCGCTTAACTATTGCGGAAGCCGCAGAGATGCAGGTTGCGTACTTGTAAACGTAGAAGCAGTTATAGAAGTGGGGAATACGCATCCACTCGTAAGCGATCTGCTTGTCGCAAACTACGTCTTTACCGAAGTAAAGCTTAACGAGATCGTAGTAATGCTTGTTGATGGTGTTTGCGGTGAGGGGCATACCCTTCTCGCACATAGCGTGCATATCCCGCTCAAACTCAGCAAACATAGTCTGGCGGTAGAGAGTGCCCTTGTATGTTTCCATAAGCTGATTGAGAATGTAGAGCTTTTCGTCGTCGTTCTTACATTCAGCGAGCATTCTGTGAGCCATAAGAAGCTCGTTAACGGTAGAAGCAACCTCTGCTACGAAGATGGTGTAGCCGGAGTTGTGGGGCTCGTTGTAGTGAGTTGAGAACCAGGTGTGCATGGAGTGTCCTGCCTCGTGAGCGAGGGTGGAAACGTCGTCAAGCTTGCCTGTGTAGTTGAGAAGAATGTAAGGCTCAGTTCCGGGGCCGCCCGAGGAGAACGCGCCGCCACGTTTGCCGCGGCAGGGGAATACGTCAACCCAACCCTTTTCGCAAAGACCTGCGCGGAGGTTGGACGCGTACTCGTCACCGAATACTGTAACCGTCTTGAGAACCTCCTCAACAGCCTCCTCGTAGGTGTAGCTGGAGTCTATATCGCCAACCAGGGGAGCGTAGATGTCATAAAGGTGGAATCCCTTAACACCGAGAACCTCTTTCTTGAGGTTGTAGTAATCGTAAAGCGCGGGAAGTCCCTCGTGAACGGAATTGATAAGGTTGTTGTAGATCACGGGTGTAACTTCATCGCGGAAGGTGGACGCGGTTATAGAATCCGCGTGCTTTCTTATTCTTGCGTTGGTAGTAGCTTCCTTAACGCGAGCCTCGTAAAGAGTTGCGAACGTATTACCGAACTGCTCGTAGGTCTTGTAAATGCAACGGAACGCTGCCTGACGAACTCTGCGGTCGGTGCTCATAAGATACATAACGTAGTTTGTGTCGGTAAGCTCAACCAGCTTGCCCTCGGCGTCACGGATCTTGCCAAAGCGAAGGTCGGAGTTTGTGAAGATGCTGCGGATACCGGAATGTGAGCCCATTGCGTTCTGAATTCCGGACATAAGTATCTCGCACTCGTCTGAGAGGGTGTGTGCCTTTTCACGCATAGTTCCCTCGATCATGCGGCGAAATGTTTCAAGCTTGGGGCACTCCTCAAACCACTTCTGAACGGTCTCGGGGTCGAGCTTGAGAAGGTAGGGGCTTACGAACCAGGAAGCCTCACCTGCCTTGATAGCAAGGTTTCTTACCTTTGTGTTGAGCGCCTGAGCGTAGTTATCGGATGTGTCAACCGCAAAGCTGAGTGATGCGTAAGACCAAAGCTTTTCTATAACTGCCTCGATGGCGGTCATATCCACAAGCATAGCGTAAAGCGCCTCGGCACTTGAGGTCATAGTCTTTTCGTGCGCCTTGAATTCCTCAATGCGCTGCTCTGCGAGAGCGTAGTCAGCACCAAAGGTTTCCTCGTTTGCGTAAATCACGGAGAGGTCCCATTTGTACTTTTTGTCAACGTCTTTTCTATCGTATACCATAACGTTCCTCCAAAAATAAAAGATTAAATACATTATATCAAAGTCTTGCGGGAATGTCAATAAAATGTCAATAAAAATCGCTCAATATCGGAGATTTATTTGCTGCGGAATAAGTTTTTTGCGAGAATGTTTTTAAAAGTTCTTGACAAAGTGAAAAAATTGGAGTATAATGTGTAACATCAAATCACTGAGGAGGAGTAGCCATGTTTGCTAATAAGTATTGTTATTACTATTATTATTTTGCCAAGGGCTGCCCGTCTTTTGTGAAGAATTGAGCTTTGATATTTAAGCTTTTCTAAAACAAAAAATATGGTCAGTCCGCATTTGCTATGCTCAAAGGGAGCATACTTGAAGTGCGGATTTTTTATTTTGATATTTAAGCAAAAAAGAGGTAAAACAATGCAAATGAATTTTCACAGAAAGCTTCCGATTCCCAAGGAGGTAAAAGAGGAGTTTCCCGTAAGTGATAAAATGGCGGCGGTCAAGGCGGCTCGCGATGAGGATATCCGCGCGGTGTTTGAGGGAAAGAGCGACAAGTTTATTCTTGTTATAGGTCCGTGCTCGGCGGACAGCCGTGAGCCCGTGCTTGAATATATTTCAAGACTTCGCAAGGTTCAGCAAGAGGTTGCGGACAAGATAATCATTATTCCGAGAATTTATACAAACAAGCCCAGAACCACAGGGCAGGGATACAAGGGAATGCTTCATCAGCCCGATCCCGAGGACAAGCCCGATATGTACCGCGGTATAGTTGCTATTCGCGAGCTTCATATGGCGGCTTTGCGTGATTATGATTTTTCCTGTGCTGACGAGATGCTGTATCCCGAAAATCACCGTTATCTGTCCGATCTGCTTTCTTACGTTGCGGTAGGCGCGCGTTCGGTCGAGGATCAGCAGCACAGACTTACCGCAAGCGGTGTTGGAGTGCCCGTTGGTATGAAGAATCCCACGGGTGGAGACCTTGGAGTTATGATGAACGCTATCGTTGCCGCTCAGTCAGGTCATACCTTTATTTATCGCGGTTGGGAGGTATCTACCGACGGTAACCCTTATGCACACGCAATACTGCGCGGTTATATCGATTACACGGGAAGAAGCGCGTCTAACTATCACTACGAGGATCTCGTGCGTCTTAACGAGCTTTACGGCAAGTCGGGACTTGCAAATCCCTCGGTTATTGTGGATACCAATCACAACAATTCCGGCAAGCAGTATCTTGAGCAGGTACGTATTGCCAAGGACGTAGTTCACAGCCGTAATCAGAATGTTGACATCAAGCGTCTTGTAAAGGGACTTATGATAGAGAGCTATCTTGAGGACGGAGCGCAGTGCGTGGGCGAGGGAATTTTCGGCAGATCCATCACCGATCCTTGTCTTGGCTGGGAAAAGACCGAGAGACTTATACTTGATATAGCAGAGAAGCTTTAATTATTTTTTAGTGGAGAATTATTGAATGAGAGCGATATTTAAGCCGAGTAAGCTTTGCGGAAATATAAACGTGCCGCCGTCAAAGAGCGTGGCGCACAGATATCTGTTGGGAGCGGCGCTGACGGGGGAAAACTGCGTTTTGTCGGGCGTTGATTACAGCGAGGACATTATGGCTACTGTGGACTGTCTTGACGCGCTTGGCGTCGGTATCACTGCGGACGGCGACAAAGTCACTGTAAGCGGCAAAATTGCCGCGGCGGACGGAGCTTGTCTTGACTGTCGGGAGAGCGGAAGCACGCTTCGTTTTCTTATACCGATCGCGCTATCCTTAGGCAAAAGAATTACGTTTTGCGGAAGTAAAAGACTGTTTGAGCGTCCGCTTGAGGTGTATGCCGAGCTTTGCCGCGAGCGTGGGTTTACCTTTGAGATGGGTGAGAGCAGTCTGACGGTTTGCGGTGAGCTTAAAAGCGGAGATTATAGGATAAGGGGAGAGGTGAGCAGTCAGTTTATCTCGGGACTTATTTTTGCCCTTGTATATCTGAACGGCGAGGCGTCCGTGGAAATAATACCGCCGTTTGAGAGTAAGCCTTACGTTGATCTGACGCTTGACGCGCTGAGAAATTTCGGCGCGGACGTGGGCTTTACGAGTGAATATAAAATAGAGATAAAGCCTGCTACCTTGCACGGACTTTCCTCTGCTATTGAGGGTGACTATTCAAACGCCGCATTTCTTGACGCCTTTAATTATATCGGCTCGGAGGTAAAGGTGAAAAACCTGAGGGCAGACAGCTTGCAGGGAGATAAGGTATATTGCGACTATTTTGGAAAGATCGCGAATGGAACTCCCACGCTTGACGTGTCCGATTGCCCCGATCTTGCCCCCATACTTATCGCGCTTGCCGCGCTCAGAAACGGAGCGACTCTTACGGGAACGGACAGACTTGCCGCTAAGGAGAGCGATCGCGGCGCCTCGATGCATGCGGAGCTGTCAAAGCTTTGCGGCGGACTTGTGTTTGGAGACAATTCTATCACCGTTCCAAAGCAAGACCTTGCATATTCGGGAGTTGTGCTTGACGGGCATAACGACCATAGAATAGTAATGGCGCTGTCGGTTATTTTGTCGCATATAGGCGGCGAGATAGACGGTATAGAAGCGGTGAAAAAGAGCTATCCCCGTTTTTTCGAAGATATAAAAATGCTTGGTGCTGAGGTTGAGATAATATGATAGTTGACGTAAGTAAAAAAATACTCATAGTTGGACTTGGTCTGCTTGGCGGAAGCTATGCGCGAGGTCTGAAAAGATTTGGATTTCATATCAGCGCGATAACCAAGGAGCAGAGTTCTATTGATTACGCATTGAGAGAGAATATTATAGACGAGGGAACTACCGAGCTTGACTCGGCGATGATAGGCGAGGCGGATCTTGTTATCTTTGCGCTGTATCCGCACGTTTTCGTTGAGTGGATCAGGCAAAACCAAGGGCTTCTTAAGAGTGGCGCGATTATCACCGACGTTACGGGTGTAAAGCGCAGCGTGGTGTACGACATACAGAGTATTCTCCGTCCCGACGTTGAGTTTATAGCGGCTCACCCTATGGCAGGTAGGGAGGTTTCTGGTGTTGAGAACAGCACCGAGAAAATGTTTATCGGGGCAAACTTTATCGTAACTCCCACCGAGAAAAATACGCCTGAGGCGATAGAGACTTGTATTGAGCTTGGCAGGCTGCTTGG
>JBGVPV010000046.1:0-83683 GCA_045127215.1 Eubacteriales bacterium
CCACCCATTTTGCTGCAACCTGGTTGCTGCATCCCAATGCTCCTAAGGTAGAGATCCCCGCCATCATTACCGAACGTATCAAGCGTATGGAAGAAAGAGGAGGCAACCATGGCGAATAATAACGAAGTTTTGTTAAAAGTTGACCATCTTTGTCAGTATTTCCGTATGGGACGCAAGGATTTCAAGGCAGTTGACGACGTTAGCTTTGAGATCAGAAAGGGTGAAGCGTTCGGACTCGTTGGTGAGTCCGGATGCGGAAAGACCACTACCGGTCGTTCCATAATTAAACTGTATGACATTACCTCCGGTAACGTATACTTTAAGGGTCAGCGAATCGGAGCAGGCACACGTTCCTACAAGGACGCTATCTCCAACGCTCGCGCCGAGGCAGATAAAAAGATCAAGGCTCTCAAGGCCGAGACCGATGCCGATGCAACGAGAAAGATAGAGATCGAAGCTGAGATCCAGAAGATCAAGGAAGAGCTTGCTACCGTTATTGCTGAAAATAAGGCACTCATTCGTGACGCTAAGAGCGACCACAAGGACGTTGACAAGCAGCACGCCGCTGCCCTTGTTAAGCAGCTTGACGAGGAGTATGCCGTAAAGCTTGAGAAGGCTCAGGGCGATGATATCGCAACCGCTGCTCTCAAGAAGGAATACGCAAGCAAGCGCCGCGTTGCAAAGAAGAGCAAGCTGGTTACACAGATCCAGATGATCTTCCAGGACCCCATCGCTTCCCTTGACCCCCGTATGACAGTACGTGAGATCATCGCTGAAGGATTGGTTATCAACGGAATCAAGGATAAGGAATATATCAATGAAAAGGTATATGAGATACTTGAGACGGTTGGTCTTGTTCGTGAGCATGCAGACCGCTACCCCCACGAGTTTTCCGGTGGTCAGCGTCAGCGTATAGGTATTGCAAGAGCAGTAGTTATGCAGCCTGAGATGATCATCGCGGATGAGCCTATCTCCGCACTTGACGTATCTATTCAGGCACAGGTAATCAACCTTCTCAACGACCTCAGAGACCGTTTGGGACTTACCATTCTCTTCATCGCGCATGACCTGTCAGTCGTTAAATACTTCTCTGACAGAATCGGCGTTATGTACTTTGGTAAGATGGTTGAGCTTGCAGACTCTGACGAGCTCTTCAAGAACCCCCTGCACCCCTACACAAAATCCTTGCTCTCAGCTATTCCTCTTCCCGACCCCGTGTACGAAAAGCAGCGTACACGTGTGACCTACAACCCGCTTGCAGAGCACGATTACTCCACCGATACTCCCACATTCCGTGAGATATCCCCCGGACATTTCGTATACTGCAACGACGCTGAGGAAGAAAAGTACAAGCAAATGTTAAAATAATGAAACGGACGGTAAAACGCTTTGAAAGAAGGAAATAAGAGCCTTTTAATTAAATATGCGATCTGCGTTATAGTAGCATCATTAATTTTGGGAATAGTGGTCTGGTCGAAATTCAATCAGGCAGAAGACTTTGAGCTTTCTGCTCCGAGCTTCATCTTCCAGGTCTTATCTGACGGTTTCTCTGTTTCAGGCATTTTACTTGTGTTGTTTTCAGGACTTATGTTTGTCAGCGGCGAAGGCGCGCTGTTGGGAATCGGATTCGTTATGAGAAACGTCCTTTTGTGGTTTGTCCCTATGGGCAAAATGCATCAGGAATCCTATCAGCAATACCGTGAGCGTAAGATCGGTAGAACTAAAAAATCCGGTAACGGATGTATTCTCGTAACGGGACTTGTGTTCCTCTTGATAGGCGTAATATTTACAATTATCTGGTACACAAATACCTATTAAATATCAAAAAAGGTTGCTTCACTTTGGTGAAGCAACCTTTTTTAATTTATATTCCTCGGCGCAACTGCTCATAACGCTTTTCTACGTAAGAGAGCTTACGGTAAACTGTTCTCTCATCGCAAAAATGTCGCATTGAAGAAGCAATTACCGCGTCCTTGATGTTTCTGCCGTATTTTCTCGCCGTACCTCGATAGATCTCGCAAAAGATCATGAGCTCCTCTCTTTTTCCTTCTGCCCTGAGCAGCCTTATAAGCTCCCAGACGGCAAACAGATCACGTGCTGAGTCTGCATTCGCACAGCTCATTTTGATGCGCTGACAAACCGTAAAAACATCAAGAGAGGGATCGTACAACCCAAGACGTATATATTTTTCAAACGTTCTCGCAAGTCGCCTGCGACTCGTCATATTGTTCATTCCATACCTCAAATATTTTTATAATATCTTACGTTAATATTATAAATTATTTTCGTGTATTTGTCAAGTACGCCCGTCGTGATTCTCCGCATCTACCCCATCAGCGCGCAAGACCTTGAAAACCGTCGCGGCAACTATTTTGACGTCCTGTAACACGCCGAATTCCTCAAGATATTTGGCGTCAAACGCCACCTTTTGCTCATCAGGCAAATTATTTCTGCCGTGTATCTGCGAAAGCCCCGTAATACCCGGGCGCAAATTGTACACGCCGAGCCGCGCTCTGCCCTCGTGAACCTTTGTCTCCTCTGCTATTAAGGGGCGTGGCCCCACCAAACTCATATCCCCCTTTAGCACGTTGAATAGCTGTGGGAGCTCGTCAAGACTCGTACGGCGAAGGAATTTCCCCACGGGGGTGATAAATTTCTTAGCGTCAAGCCTTGCGGCAGGACAGCTTCTCGGAGCATTTATATACATCGTGCGGAACTTATAGCAAGTAAAACGCCTGCCGCCCTTCCCTATTCTCGTTTGGCGAAATATCCCGCCGCCCTTCGAAGTAAGCGCCACCGCAAGCCATATAATAGCCATTGGCAGCAGTAAGAGCAGTATCAATACCGCGGAGAAAATAACGTCTAAAACTCTTTTTAATACGAAATATTTGTTTGCCGATTTGTAAAACATACCTCACCGCCAAATATATATTTGGCATTAGCATTGACATCGGCGCTCAAAAAAATTCAATTTTAAAAAATAAATACTCTCGGAGCATACAACTCTGAGAGTATTTTTATAAAATATTTTAAGATTTTTGATATTCAAACAGTCGATACAGCTTTTGAGAAAATTTACCCGCATAGAGCTTTGAGAATATGCGTTTTTCAAAGCCCTTAAGCTCATTTACGTACTTTGACGGAGTCATCTCACGCTCACATACGAAACGCAGCTTATTTGTCTCAAACTCCTCAGGGTTATCAATTCCGTAAACCTCGGTAACACCCACATCGTTTATGGGGTTCTTATATTTTGACATCTTTGCGGCAAACACGGAATAAGAGTCCACGAGCATATAAAGATTTTCAAAATGATCCGAAAGATCATCTGCAAGCTTTCGCATCTGCGTAGCACCCATATACATACTCACGCCTTCCATGACTACGATAGCGGTGGCGGTTTGAGCTATACCGCTCAGCCACTCGCTCTCCCGAACGTCAGCAGAGATCATCTTATACCTCTCGGTTTCGGTATAATAACGCTTTCTCTCCTTGATAACCTCGGGAAAATCAATATCGTACCATACGTTATCCGCATGGTCCACTCTCTCGGCTCGGCTATCCATTCCGCAACCGATATGAAGCACTACCGCGCCAGGATTTTGGGAAATCTGATCCCTTACCCATTCGTCAAATACCGCGGCACGTACTCCCATATAATACGCGAGCCATTTAGATTTTGATTTTCCCTTCAGCTCAAAGCCCTCTGCCGCCCAGATCTGTTCAGCTTTTTTATCATCAAGAAATAACCCCCTGCGGCTGACGTACGCCTTACCGTACAGCGGAATATATAAGGTTTTATTTACACTGTTCATGATTCACCTGCAAATATATTTGTTTGATATCATTATAACACAAATCGGCAGAGAAAGCAATACTTTACCGAATTGTGTTGATTTTTAAGGAACACATACGACTGTCAGCGGTTTGTTATTTTTCTTCGCATAATCTAAAATATACTGTGTACCTTTAGATCGTCCGTCCCATATAACTAAAACCGCATCAGCCATATCCACCATCAGATAGTTGCGTTTTATAGGAGCGCCACGTCCGTATCGAGCGTAATCGGGGCGTATAATATATTTCGAGATACGGCGACTGTCGGCATATTGCTCTGCCAAACTATCCACACCACGCGCACCACCGCTAATAATGGTATCTACTTCAGGCAAAACGTAAGCGGACAAATCAAAATTATCAATACTACGTGAACCAACTATAAGTAATTTCATTGAATACCCCCTATATTTTTAGTATATCCTTATATAAGTATATACTAAAATAGGGATATTGTCAATCAGGTATATATTCTATAAAATATATACTAAAGGGGGGATATTTATGATAAAACTGACCATAGATAAATATTTGGATGCTCACGGTATAACCAGATATGAACTGGCCAAACGCACCGAAATTAAATTTCAAACTATAGACCGCTACTATAAAAATCACGTTATCCGTTATGACGCTTATATCTTAGACAAGATCTGCAATGCATTACAGTGTGATATAAGTGATATCATAGAATACGTTGATGACAATTAAAATAACCGTTTAAATATGAAAACCGCTACGGATGTGATACGTAGCGGTTTTTATGTATTATTCCTTCGCGCTCTTTCTTGATATACGCTTATATATCTCCTCGGTTGCAAGACGCGCCTTGGGAACAAGATGTCTGCGCTCCTTAGGTACGCAATAATACATCGCGTCCTGATTTCCAAGACCTATAACGTCGCCTATCTTATACCAATAGAAATCGGAATTGAGCGAATAGAGAGAGATGGATTTCTGCGAATAATTAAGCTCGCCGTTACAGCCCGTAAGCTCAAAGCCTTCGACGCTGTGCGTAAGCGTGCCCTCTCCAACGTTGAATACGCCCTTGGAGTTAACTATCATATAAATATCAACGGGCTCACTAAAGCCGTATTCGTCCTTATCAAGCTCTGCCTTTACCTGCTCGCGCTCCCATGCGTACCAATTGGGGATATGATCAAATTCAGTATCTCCGTCCGTCGCTTTCATAAATCCAAGCTCGGTAAGCTCCCAAGCCTTTTGACAGCTACCGCAGGTAAGATAAGTTCCAAGTCCGAGCATCTGACCCTCCGCAAGACAGTGAGGGCACTTATAAAGCACTCTCTCAAGTCCGTCCGCACGGAATTTCTCGTCTATCTTGATGCCGTTTTCCTGTTGCCATTTGAAATTATCAAAGGAAAATTCGCGCTTTACTACCTCTGCTATCTCCTCGGCACTCATCTGTGCGACCTGCTCAGCAGAAAGAACGTATCTCAGCTCTGCGCTGACCTTAACGTCTCTGTTCTGCAACTCATTATAAAGCGGATCGCGGTGGTATGCGCCAAAAGTTTCAAGCATAACGAACGGCACACCGAGCATCTTGATAAACTTAGGCAAGCTATCGGGAAGCGTTGTGGTAGTTCCGTCAAAGCTGTATCCTGCCTCGGGGTACATAAGCACCGACGTTCCAAGCTTTTTGACACAGTGTCTTATATCTCTTACAAGACCGATATCAAACACAAACTTTCTCGTGGGAGTACAGCCAAGCTGGCGCATAAGCCACTCCTTACCTACGAAAGCGTCAAGAGTCGCCACTATGTTGAACGGGCGTGGGTAAAGAACGCTTGATGCGATCTTAAGATCGATAAAGCTTGAGTGATTCATAAGTATCAGGCAAGGCTCTTTTTTGCCGAGCTTTTCCATACCTACCTTACGGCACTTAAACTTAGTTGCCATAAGATCGGGAGTAGATACTACCTTCAAAAGTGTACGGAATAAAATATTTGGCTTCTTGGGGCGTTTATTTTCCATACGCTTCATAGCCATTACTTCCGAGAATGCGCGCTGATTTTCTTTAATATTCATACGTCCTCCGGGGCGCCGCGGCGCTTATATTTTGACTTCCGTCCTTCATTATATCACAAATGTCGAATTATTGCAATAGAAATACAGAGAAAAGTAGTTACTCCACAAATACAAATCTATCAGCGCCAACCTCACCCGTCACCGAAGCAGGAGACACCTTATAGCGTTTTGCTATACTCCACAGCGTATCCTCGGGCTCGGGATAACACACGGTAAGCTCCGCCACTCTTTTAGCGGGATATCTCTCCCCCTCCTCAAGCGCCTCTACCGCAAGCAAACGGCTTTCTGCCATACAGTCAGCGCTTACCCAAAGCTCTGCATCAACGCAGAGATTTTCACCGTCTATGCGGCATCTGAGTCCGTCAAGCGTTACGCTTGCGTCAAAGCACGCTACCGCCGCATCCTCCGCAGCGGAATGCTCGTATTTGATAGGAATATGAAGCTCTTGCGCTCCGAATTCCCCGTCCTTACGCCATATCAGAGAGAGGTCTGCGTTGCCGCTAAAGACGTATTTTCCTGCCAGAGACTCACAACTCTGCATATACGCTTTGCCGCAGACGTCGATTATCTCGGCGTCCGCAGGTATCGTCGTCTCGGAGAGGGAGAGTCTCTCACTCAGCGTAGCGTTTCCACCGCCGCAAACGGTCATTCTTCTTGCCGCTATCGGAGCTGTAATACACCCACACTCGTATTCCGAGGAATATGCGTCAGCCGTATACTCCTGCTCGGCGTTAACGCACGCCACGACCTCGCTTACAACACCCATAGCGCACTCAACGCCCTCGTCACCTACGTTTACCGTCATATCGCAAACCGTTGCCACAGCGCGTACAGAAGCCTCACAGAGCGATATCTCATTTTCAGTCTCAAAAGGTATCTCCTTCATACGCGTGCTGAACTCACCACCGTCGCTGACGCAAAGCAGCTTGACACACACCTTGCCCTGACAGCGCACGCCGCTTTGCGTACAAGTAGCCGAGCTTACGGTAGCGGTAGCGTCCGCGATGACTATCCTTACGTCGTCAGAGAGCGGAGGCAACACACAGCTCAGCGGTACTATCTCGGAGAGTGAGCTTTGGCAATCAAGGCGCACGCCGCGTTCCATACGTCTGAAAATGCTGTTGTCTCCCTCATTTCCCATTATCTCAGCGCCGACGTGTCTTTTGCCTATCACTCTCACACAAGGACGCAAGCGGCAACGTATACTCAGCTTTCTCGGTGCGCTGACTCGGGTAGTGACAGCGTCGCTTCTGATACCGCACAGCACGCTTATCTCGTTCTCTGTGCCCCCCACCTCGATCGGCACACTGAAGGCATAAGCCTCGGAAAGCACGGTGCAATAAAGCTCACCGTCGCTACCCACGTAAGTAACGTGAAAATCCACCGTTCCGCTAAATTCCACCTCGGAGGCGCTTACGTACTTTGCAGGCGGCAGGACCTGAGTATCCACGCGTAATATCCTTCGTATCTCACACTGATAGTCGGGCAGAATAAATTCACCCGTCACCTCTGCAGAGATCTCACGCTCGTAAAGCGCGACGCCAAAGTAGTCGTTTTGATTTTGATCCTTACACTTATTCATCATAGCCATTCTCCTTTTTTATGCTTTACGCTAAAATATATGTGCGCAACTGTAAAAATATTACGCTTCGGGGAGCTATTGAACGCCTTATTTCTCTTGACATTTGGCTTTATAAATGATATAATATACTATGTATGACTATGCGTATATACTGATATACACGTTACATTTTTTTGAAAGGAAGCAACAATGGTTACTATTACGAGCGTTATAGAGGGCAGCCGCGCCGAAAAGGCTGGAATTCTCCCGGGTGACGTACTGATCTCCATAAATAAAAAAGAAATAAACGACGTTCTTGATTACCGCTTTCATCTTGCAAACAAGTCGGTAGCTCTGCTCGTAATGCGTGGAGAAAAAACCAAGAAATTCAAGATCAAAAAGCTGGAGTACGACGATATAGGGCTTGACTTTGAAACGCCCCTTATGGACAAAAAGCATTCGTGTGAGAACAAGTGCGTATTCTGTTTTATCGATCAGCTGCCGCGCGGTATGAGAAAATCCCTTTATTTCAAGGATGACGACTCCCGTCTTTCCTTCCTTCACGGCAACTATATAACACTCACAAATCTTCACGAAAAGGATATTCAACGCATAATCGATATGCGTATTTCTCCCGTAAATATTTCAGTACACACCACAAACCCCGAGCTTCGCGTACAGATGATGCACAACAAACGCGCAGGCGAGGTACTGAAGTATTTGCAGATGCTCGCAGACGCAGGCATCTCCATCTGCGCTCAGATAGTGCTATGCAAGGGTCTTAACGACGGTAAAGAGCTTGACCGCACCATGTGTGACCTCGAAAAGCTCGCCCCCGCGCTGACAAGCACCTCAGTAGTTCCCGCAGGACTTACACGTTTCCGTGACGGGCTCTATCAGCTTGACAGCTTTACCCCCGAGGAATGTAAGAGCATTATAGAACAAGTCAATTTCTTTGGAGATATGTGCCGCGTAAAGCACGGAACGCGTCTTTTCTTCCCTGCGGACGAGCTTTACATCAAGGCAGGACTTGAGCTGCCGGGCGACGAATTCTACGAGGACTACTCACAGATAGAAAACGGCGTTGGTATGATAACCGATATGAAGACCTCCGTGCTTCTCGCCCTTGAGGACGAGGAATGGAAGCAATACGAGGGTATTGTCCGTCGCGTATCCATTGCCACGGGAGTTGCCGCCGAGGAGCTTATGCGCTCTCTTGCCGCAAAGATAAAGCAAAAATTCAGCGGTGTGGACGTAAACGTGTATACCGTTAAAAACAATTTCTTTGGAGAAAAGATAACCGTATCCGGACTGCTTACGGGCAAGGATATAATGGAACAGCTCGCGGGACGTGAGCTTGGCGAGGAGCTTATAATCCCCCCGTCCTGCCTCAGAGCCGAGGGCGACGTGCTTCTTGACGATATTTCCCCCGAGGAAATCTCGGAGAAGCTTGGAGTTAAGGTCTCTCCCGCAGGTAACGGTGCGGAAGGATTTATACGCTCCGTACTCGGTATATGACCGAAATAAACCAGAAAAGGAGACAGATATGTCAAAACCTATAATTGCAATAGTTGGCAGACCTAACGTAGGAAAAAGCACTCTCTTTAACAAGCTTATCGGAGAGCGCCGCTCGATAGTCGAGGATATCCCCGGGGTCACCAGAGACAGAATATACGGAGAGACCGAATGGGGCGGCAAAAAATTCATCGTTATCGACACGGGTGGAATTGAGCCTAAGACCGACGATATAATTCTCTCGCAGATGCGTTTTCAGGCGCAGATCGCAATCGAGAGCGCCGACGTAATTCTCTTTATGTGCGACGTACGCACGGGACTTACCGCGTCCGACCGCGATATTGCCGTAATGCTTCAAAAGAGCGGCAAGCCTATAATCCCCTGCATCAACAAGTGCGACAGTGTTGGACACGTTCCGTTTGAATTCTACGAGTTCTACGAGCTCGGATTTGACAGAGAGCCTATCGCACTCTCGTCAGTTCACGGAAGCGGCACGGGTGATATACTTGACGAGGTGCTGGCATCACTTCCCGAGGAGGACTTTGAGGAGGTTGAGGACGACAGCATCAAGGTTGCCGTTATCGGTAAGCCGAATGCTGGTAAATCATCTATCATCAACAGAATAGTCGGTGAAAACCGTCTCATCGTTTCCAATATTGCAGGAACTACGCGCGACGCCGTAGATACACTTGTAGAAAACGAACACGGCAAGTTTACGTTTATCGATACCGCAGGAATACGCCGTTCCTCCAAGATCAACGATAAGATAGAAAAATACAGCGTGCTTCGCGCCCACATGGCAGTTGAACGCGCTGATGTCTGCCTTATCATGATAGACGCAGGCACGGGTATTACCGAGCAGGACGAAAAGATCGCAGGTATCGCCCATGAAGCAGGAAAAGCGTGTATCATCGTAGTAAACAAGTGGGATAGTATAGAGAAGGACAACAGTACGGTAAACAGCTTCAACGAACGTATCAGAACTGCTCTTGCCTATATGCCCTACGCGCCCATAGTTTACGTTTCGGCTCTCACGGGTCAGAGAGTGACCACGCTCTTCGAGCACATCAAGTACGTACACAATCAGGCAAATACCCGTATTTCCACAGGTATGCTCAACGACGTGCTTGCAGAAGCTACAATGCGTGTTCAGCCTCCGTCTGACAAGGGCAAGCGTCTGAAGATCTACTATATGACTCAGGCATCCGTTGCTCCCCCCACGTTCGTGCTGTTCTGCAACGACGCAGAGCTTTTCCACTTCTCTTATCAGAGATATATTGAGAACTGCCTGCGCCAGACCTTTGGCTTTAGCGGCACTCCCATACGCCTGACCATTAGAATGAAGGGCGACAACAAGTAAGCTCCAAAACCCAAATAAGGAGGAAAACTTATGTTTGTAGATAACGTAAAAATATATATAAAAGCCGGAGACGGCGGTAACGGCGCTATCGCTTTCCACCGAGAGAAATACGTTTCTCACGGCGGTCCCAGCGGCGGTGACGGCGGTCACGGCGGAAATATCGTTTTCCGCATAGACGAGGGCACCAATACCCTGCTCGCGTTCCGTTACAAGCACAAATTCATAGCTCAGAACGGCGGAAACGGCAAAACCGAAAAGTTCCACGGCGCAACAGCTGATGACCTTATAATAACCGTGCCCCCCGGAACTATCATTCGAGACGCCGCAAGCGGCAAGATAATTCACGATATGACCGAAAATGACGGTGCTGACTACGTTTGCTGTAAAGGCGGCAGAGGCGGTTGGGGTAACAGACATTTTGCAACGCCCACCCGTCAGATCCCCATGTTCGCGAAAAACGGTACCAAGGGCGAGGAAAAGGAGGTTATCCTCGAGCTTAAAATGCTCGCTGACGTCGGACTTATAGGATATCCCAGCGTTGGAAAATCCTCTATTCTCTCTTGTATCAGCGCGGCAAAGCCTAAGATCGCGGATTATCACTTCACAACGCTTTCCCCAAATCTCGGCGTGGTATCCACGGGCGGTGAGGGCGGATTCGTTGCGGCAGATATTCCCGGACTTATCGAGGGCGCATCCGAAGGACTTGGACTCGGACACGCATTCCTTCGTCACGTTGACCGTTGCAGACTGCTTCTGCACGTGGTCGACATCTCCTGCTTTGAGGGCAGAGATCCCGTAGAAGACATCAAGATGATAAACACCGAGCTTGAAAAATACAGCCCCGAGCTTGCTACGCGTCCGCAGGTCATAATTGCCAACAAGGTGGACTCCCTTGACCGCGAATACGTTGACGTTGACGCGTTTGAGGCATACGTAAACGAGCTTGGATGTCCGCTACTCTACGTTTCCGCGGCAACGGGAGAGGGACTTGACGAGATGGTTAAGCTGTGCGCAGAAATGCTTGCAGAGCTTCCTCCCATGCTCATCTACGAGCCTGAATACACAAGCGTCGACGAATACGTTGAGAGCGCAAGAGAAACTGTTATACGCCGTGAAAATGACACCTTCTACGTTGAAGGCGATTGGCTCTACAACCTTATGGGACAGATCAACTTTGACGACTACGAGTCGCTCAATTACTTCCAGAAGGTACTCAAGAACAGCGGAGTTTTTGCAATGCTTGAGGCAAAGGGCTGTGCAGACGGACACACCGTTTCAATTTACGATTTTGAGTTTGATTACGTTAAATAATTGAATTTTTATCAGAAAGGAATAAGCTTATGAACATTTGGCACGATTTTCCCCCGAAAGCTATAACGCCCGAGGATTTTTCCGCCGTTATAGAGATCCCCAAAGGAAGCAATTGCAAGTACGAGCTCGACAAGGACACGGGACGTCTGCGTCTTGACCGAGTTCTCTACACCTCCACGCACTATCCTGCCAATTACGGTTTTATTCCGCGCACCTATGCGGATGACGGCGACCCGCTTGACGTTCTCGTACTGTGTGACGTTGCTATTCACCCGCTGACGCTCGTGCGCGTTTATCCCATTGGCGTTATGCGAATGATAGACGGCGGTGCGCTTGACGATAAAATTATAGCTATTCCCTTTTCAGATCCCACCTACAATAACATCAAATCTGTCGAAGAACTTCCGCATCACATCTTCGATGAAATAATGCACTTCTTTACGGTCTACAAGCAGCTTGAAAACAAGCAGACCGCCGTAAAAGAGTTGCTTTCAGCGAAAGAGGCGTGCGATATCATAAAAGAGTGCATTGATAACTACAACAAAAAATTCGGCGACAGAGAACAAAGATTCCCCTCATGAACACGAACGAAAAGATAAACTACCAGCTCATACTTGACAAGACTATCGCCGAGCACGAAAAGCGCGGTGAGCGTCCGCGGCTTTTACTTCACGCCTGCTGTGCTCCCTGCTCGAGCTACGTGCTCGAATATCTGAGTCGGTATTTTGGCATCACGCTGCTGTTCTTCAACCCCAACATCTCTCCACAATCCGAATACGATCTGCGCGCAAATGAGCTTGGCAGGCTGATATCGGATATGGGGCTTGGTGATCTGCCGCTTATAACGGCGGAATACACACCTGAGCTTTTCGAAGAAATAGCCGCAGGGCTTGAAGACGCCGCAGAAGGTGGCGAGAGATGCAAGAGATGCTATCGCTTAAGGCTTGAAAACGCCGCAAGAGCCGCGAAAGAGGGCGGATACGATTACTTTACCACAACTCTTTCCATAAGCCCTCACAAGAATTCTCGTTGGTTATGCGAGATCGGGGCGGAGCTTGAAAAACAATACGGCGTATCGTATCTCTATTCTGACTTCAAAAAGAAAAACGGTTATAAGCGTTCTATTGAGCTCTCGGAAAAATACGGCCTTTACCGCCAGGATTTCTGCGGATGCAAATATTCAAAAGCGGCAAAAGAAAAAAGGTGAGCTTGATAACAGGCTCACCTTTTGCATTCACATACATATTCGGTAATTTGTGTGACAATAATATTCATATAATAAAACAATAAGTCTGAAAGGATAAAAATAATATGAGTAAACCGCAAATAGTAAAGTGCTGTGCGCGAGAAATACTTGATTCACGCGGCAATCCCACGGTTGAGGCATCGGTATTTTTGGCTGACGGAACGGTGGGAATGGCAAGCGTTCCATCGGGCGCGTCAACGGGAATCTACGAGGCGCACGAGAAAAGAGATAACAACCCATCAAGATACGGTGGCAAAGGCGTTGAGGACGCCGTATGCGCCGTCTGCCGACATATCTCCCCCGCGATCAGCGGAATAAACGCGACCGAGCAGGCGGAAATCGACCGAATCCTCATTCAGCTCGACGGCACGCGCGACAAATCTTCGCTTGGCGCTAACGCCATTCTCGCCGTTTCTCTTGCCAACGCTCGCGCCGCGGCTAACTGGTATCACCAGCCGCTCTACCGCTATCTCGGCGGTCTTGACGCGCACCGTCTCCCCGTACCGATGATGAACATTCTCAACGGTGGAGCGCACGCTTCAAATAATCTTGAAATACAGGAATTTATGATAATGCCCACAGGCTTTACCCGCTTTGCCGAGGCATTACGCGCGGGAAGCGAGATATACCACACGCTCGGCAGAATTCTCCGCCAAAAAGGGCTTTCCACGGGTGTGGGTGACGAGGGTGGATTTGCCCCCACGCTTGAAAGTGACGAGCAGGCGATCGACCTGATACTCACGGCTATCACCGAAGCGGGATACGACACAGACCGAGTAAAAATAGCGCTTGACGCCGCCGCGTCAGAGTGGTTTGACGAGGAAAACGGCAAATATATTCTCCCCAAGACGAAAAAACAGATGAGCACCGAGGAGCTTATCGATTATTGGGAGAAGCTCTGCGACAAATACCCTGCGATAGAATCCATTGAGGACGCGCTTGATCAGCGAGACAACGAGGGCTGGAAGGCACTCACCGAAAAGCTCGGCAAGAGAATCATGCTCGTCGGAGACGATCTGTTCGTTACAAACGCCAAGCGTCTTGCCGCAGGTATTAGCGAGGGTATCGCGAACGCTATTCTCATAAAGCCCAATCAGGTCGGAACGCTCACCGAGACGCTTGAGACCGTTCACACCGCGCAAAACGCAGGCTACCGCTTTATAATCTCTCACCGTTCAGGTGACACCGAGGACACAACCATCGCCGATATTGCCGTGGCGCTCGGCTCGGGCTTTATCAAGACCGGCGCGCCCTGCCGCAGTGAGCGTGTGGCAAAATACAACCGTCTGCTTCGCATAGAGTCCTCTCTCAACTGCTCCGCACGCTACGGCTGTGATAATACCGACGCATATTCCAAATCAATATACGAAATCTGAATCATTCAATAAATGCAAAAACAGCGTATCTCGAAAGAGATACGCTGTTTTTCTATTATCAGCCTACGGCTGTTTCATCCTGCACGGGCTCTTCCTTAACGACGTCAACGTTATGGTAGCACTGCATACCCGTACCTGCGGGGATCAGCTTACCGATAATAACGTTTTCCTTAAGTCCCAAGAGATGGTCAACCTTACCCTTGATAGCCGCCTCAGTAAGAACCTTGGTGGTTTCCTGGAAGGATGCGGCAGACAAGAAGGACTCTGTCTGGAGAGATGCCTTGGTAATACCGAGAAGCTCAGGTGCGCCCTCTGCATAAGCAGCTTCCTCACCTGCCTCGATACGTGCGGTGATCTTGTTGTTCTCTTCCTCGAACTCAGTCATATCAACGAGAGATCCAACGAGCATTGCGGTATCACCGCTCTCGGAAATTCTGATCTTTCTCGTCATCTGACGTGCAATGATCTCGATATGCTTATCGTTAACGTTACACTCCTGAGAACGGTAAACCTTCTGCGTCTCACGGGTAATGTACTCGTAAACCGCATCAAGTCCGAGAATTCTCATGATATCGCTCGGAGCCTTGTTACCCTCTGTAAGAGCATCGCCCACCTCAACCATATCTCCGGTCTTAACGCAAAGACGCATACCGAAGGGGATCTGGTAACGTGCAACCTCAACAGAGTCAGCAACGATAGCAACCTCATTTGTATTGAGGTTTTCACCTGCGTGAACGTGAACTGTACCCTTGAACTCTGTCATAACGGCAGGCTTCTTAGGTGTTCTCGCCTCAAAGAGCTCTTCAACTCTGGGAAGACCCTGAGTAATATCGCTTCCTGCGACACCACCGGAGTGGAACGTACGCATGGTAAGCTGTGTACCGGGCTCACCGATAGACTGAGCCGCGATAATACCAACTGCCTCACCAACCTTAACAAGATTGCCGGATGCGAGGTCTGCGCCGTAGCAGTGCGCACAGATACCGTGTCTTGCATGACACTGAATTGCAGTTCTGATATAAACTCTTTCAATGCCTGCAGCCTCGATAGCCTTAGCCTGCTCGTCTGTGATCATCTGGTCGTCGCCAACGATAACGTTACCCTGGGCATCAACCACGTCACCAATAGTATATCTACCAACGATTCTGTCGGACAGAGGCTCAAGCACACTGCCTACCTTATCGTCGTAAATTGTGCTTACCCAAGCACCCTTTGTGGTATCACACTTCTCCTCGTGAACGATAACTTCCTGAGATACGTCAACAAGACGTCTTGTAAGGTATCCGGAGTCTGCCGTACGGAGAGCGGTATCGGAAAGCGACTTACGCGATCCCTTAGCACCCATAAAGTACTCAAGTATATTAAGACCTTCACGGAAGTTTGACTTAATAGGAAGCTCGATAGTCTTACCGTTTGTCGCGAACATAAGTCCACGCATACCGGCAAGCTGTCTCATCTGCTTTACAGATCCACGGGCTCCGGAAACTGCCATGATGTTGATCGGGTTGTACTCATCAAAGCTGTCAAGCAAAGCGTTGGAAACGTCCTTGGTGGTCTCTTCCCAGATCTTGATAACGTTATTATAACGCTCGTCGTTAGTAAGAACGCCCTCGTTATAATACTCGTTGACCATATCAACCTTGCTCTGAGCTTCTGCGATATACTTACTCTTTTCCTCGGGAATAGTCATATCGTAAACCGAGATAGAGAAGGAAGCCTTTGTGGAGTACTTGAATCCAAGCTCCTTAACGCTGTCAAGCATTTCAGCACAAACCGCAAAGCCGTGCTTCTTGATACAGCTATCGATAATACGTCCAAGCTCTTTCTTCTTTACAACGCTCTGGATCTCAAGCTCGAACAGAGACTCCTCTGTATCTCTTGCCGTAAATCCGAGGTCCTGAGGAATAGGCTGGTTGAAGATAAGACGTCCAAGGGTTGCCTTGACGATTCTTGTCTTCATCTCGCCGTCGATTTCCTTTGTCATACGAATGTGAATAGGAGCGTGAAGTCCAAGATCACCGTTCGTATACGCCATCATCGCCTCGTTGAAGTCGCGATAATAGCTTCCCTCTCCGGGCTCGCCGGGCTTATCCATTGTAAGATAGTAAGCACCAAGCACCATATCCTGTGAAGGAACTGCAACTGCGCGTCCGTCCATAGGCTTGAGAAGGTTGTTTGCGGAAAGCATGAGGAATCTTGCCTCTGCCTGCGCTTCCGCAGAAAGCGGTACGTGAACAGGCATCTGGTCACCGTCAAAGTCCGCGTTAAACGCCGTACATACCAGCGGGTGAAGCTTGATAGCTCTTCCCTCTACGAGTACAGGCTCGAACGCCTGAATGGAAAGACGGTGGAGCGTAGGAGCACGGTTAAGAAGCACAGGATGCTCCTTGATAACGTTCTCCAGCGCATCCCATACGCAAGGATTATCGTGCGCCTTCTCGATCTTCTTAAGCGCGTCCTTAACACCGGGAACCTTGCCCATCTCCTCAAGTCTCTTTACTACGAAGGGCTTGAAGAGCTCGAGAGCCATTTCTCTGGGAAGACCGCACTGATAAATTTTCAAGGAAGGTCCTACGACGATAACCGAACGTCCGGAATAGTCAACACGCTTACCAAGCAGGTTCTGACGGAAGCGTCCCTGCTTACCGCGACGAAGCTCGGAAAGTGACTTGAGAGGACGGTTGGAGGGACCTGTTACAGGCTTTCCGCGACGTCCGTTGTCTATAAGGGAGTCAACTGCTTCCTGAAGCATTCTCTTCTCGTTACGGATAACGATCTCGGGAGCGTTGATCTCGATTATCTTCTTAAGACGGTTGTTTCTGCTGATAACTCGTCTGTAAAGCTCGTTAAGGTCGGAGGTTGCAAAACGTCCACCGTCAAGCTGTACCATAGGACGAAGGTCAGCGGGAAGCACGGGAACTACGTCGAGTATCATCCACTCGATCTTGTTGCCCGACTTTCTGAAGGACTCGACTACCTCGAGTCTCTTGATAAGACGAGTCTTCTTCTGTCCGGAAGCGGTGAGAAGCTCATTTCTAAGGCTTGCCGCAAGCTCGTCGATATCTATCTTCTGCAAAAGCTCCTTGATAGCCTCAGCACCCATGCCTACGCGGAAATCGTTTCCGTAAAGCTCGAGCTTTTCCTGATACTGCTTATCGTTGAGGACCTCGCCCTCGCTAATTCCCGTAGAACCGGGATCGAGAACGATGTACTCAGCAAAGTAAAGTACCTGCTCAAGCTGCTTGGGAGACATATCAAGCACAAGCGCCATCTTGGAGGGAATAGCCTTGAAGTACCAGATGTGAGATACGGGAGCCTCAAGCTCGATGTGTCCCATTCTCTCACGACGAACCTTCTTAGTGGTTACGTCAACTCCGCACTTCTCACACTTATGGGGCTCTTTGTTGTGGGAATTCTTATACTTTCCGCACATACAAGCGCCGTCCTTGGTAGGACCAAAGATACGCTCACAGAACAATCCGCCTACCTCAGCCTTAAGCGTACGGTAGTTGATCGTCTCGGGCTTTGTTACCTCACCATAAGACCATTCTCTTATCATCTCGGGAGATGCCAGACCTATTTTTATTGAATCGAATTCATTATTCTGCATATCTGTTCTCCTTCCAATCAATCTTCGTAATCTTCAACGTCATCAAAATCGTCAACGAGCTCGCCGTCAGCGTTTTCGATGAGGAAGTTCTTGGAAATCTCGTCCTCGTCCTCTTCAGACATATCAATACCCTCTGCAAAAGCAGAATCATGCTTATTGGAATAAGTAAAGGTATCGTCATCGTTGCAGATGGAGGAGAGCTGTACCTCGTCACCGTTCTTATCAAGCGTACGGATGTTAAGACCGAGAGACTGAAGCTCCTTAACAAGCACCTTGAAGGACTCGGGAACTCCGGGGGTGGGGATATTCTGACCCTTGATGATAGCCTCGTAAGCCTTACGGCGTCCGTTGATATCGTCAGACTTAACGGTGAGTATCTCCTGAAGTGTGTATGCCGCGCCGTATGCTTCAAGCGCCCAAACTTCCATTTCTCCGAAACGCTGTCCACCAAACTGCGCTTTACCGCCGAGAGGCTGCTGCGTTACGATGGAGTAAGGACCGTTGGATCTTGCGTGGATCTTATCGTCAACGAGGTGGTGGAGCTTGAGGTAGTACATAATACCTACGGTTACGGGGTTATCGAAGGGCTCACCGGTTCTACCATCGTAAAGAATGGTCTTACCGTCAATTACTCTTACGTTACCCTGGGCGTAAAGTCTTGCCATTTCCTCTGCATCTTTTCTCTGCTCGTCTGTGATCTTAACAAGATCCTTCTTGCCGTCAGCAGTAACTGTCTCAATGAACAGCTCCTTACCGTCAACGTTTTCACCGGGGCAGATCTTTCTGCAATGGCCTGCCATACGCAAGCACTCTATAATATCACGCTCGTTGGCGCCGTCAAATACGGGAGTTTCGATCTTCCAGCCAAGCTTTCTTGCCGCAATACCAAGGTGTACTTCAAGCACCTGACCGATATTCATACGGGAAGGAACACCCAGAGGGTTAAGAACGATATCAAGAGGTGTACCGTCAGCGAGGAAAGGCATATCCTCGGGAGGAAGAATTCTGGAAACGACACCCTTATTACCGTGACGTCCCGCCATCTTGTCTCCTACGGAGATCTTTCTCTTCTGAGCAATATATACGCGTACAGTCTTGTTAACGCCTGTGGGAAGATCATCGTTATTCTCGTGAGAGAATACCTTTACGTCAACTACGATACCGGAAACACCGTGAGGAAGTCTGAGAGAGGTATCTCTTACTTCTCTTGCCTTCTCACCGAAGATAGCACGGAGAAGTCTTTCCTCTGCGGTAAGCTCTGTCTCTCCCTTGGGAGTGATCTTACCAACGAGAATGTCACCCGCTCTTACCTCAGTTCCCTTCTTTACGATACCCTCAGCGTTAAGGTCCTTAAGCGCATCCTCGCCAACGTTGGGGATCTCGCGAGTGATCTCCTCCGGTCCGAGCTTGGTATCTCTTGCGTCGTGAGTGTATTCCTCAATATGAAGTGAGGTATATACATCATCTCTTACAAGTCTTTCATTAAGAAGAACTGCGTCCTCGTAGTTATAGCCTTCCCAGGTCATAAATCCGATAAGCGCGTTCTTACCGAGAGAGATCTCACCGTTTGCGGTTGCAGGACCGTCTGCGATGACCTGTCCCTTTTCAACTCTCTCACCGCAGCTTACTACGGGCTTCTGGTTGAAGCAAGTGCCCTGGTTGGTCTTCTTGAACTTGATAAGCTCGTAAACGTCCTTATGTCCGTCGTCACAAGCCACAACTATCTTTGTTGCCTCAACGCGCTCAACAATACCCGCGTCCTTAGCAACAACCACAACGCCGGAATCTACCGCAGCCTTGTACTCCATACCTGTACCAACGATAGGAGAGTCAGTAACCATAAGCGGAACTGCCTGCTTCTGCATGTTAGATCCCATGAGCGCACGGGAGTTATCGTCGTTCTCAAGGAATGGGATCATTGCGGTAGCAACGGAAACCACCATCTTGGGAGAAACGTCCATATAGTCAACCTCAAATACAGACTTCTCAACGAACTCACCCTTATCACGCGCAGTAACTCTTGCGCTGAGGAAGTGGCCGTTCTCGTCGATAGGCTCGTTTGCGGGAACTATAACGTAATTATCTTCTTTATCCGCGGTCATGTAAACTACCTCGTCGGTAACCGTACCGGTAGTCTTGTCTATCTTGCGGAAGGGCGCCTCAATGAAACCGTAGTCATTTATACGCGCGTAGGTTGTAAGGTAGGAAATAAGACCGATGTTAGGTCCTTCAGGAGTCTCGATAGGACACATACGACCGTAGTGGGTGTAGTGAACGTCACGGACGTCAAAGGATGCTCTTTCTCTGGACAGACCTCCGGGACCGAGAGCCGAAAGACGACGCTTGTGCGTAAGCTCTGCGAGGGGGTTGTTCTGGTCCATGAACTGAGAGAGCTGAGAAGAACCGAAGAACTCACGGATAACCGTGGTAACGGGCTTAATATTGATAAGCGCGCTGGGAGTAAGCTTTTCGTTATCCTGGCTTATCATTCTCTCCTTGATGATCTTATCCATTCTTGTAAAGCCGATACGGAGCTGATTCTGAAGCTGCTCGCCGACAGAACGGATACGGCGGTTTCCAAGGTGGTCGATATCGTCTATCGAACCAACGCCGTGCATAAGGTTGAGCAAGTAGTTTATAGTTGCGAAAATATCATCCTTGGTGATGAACTTGGGGCAAAGCTCTGCGATTCTTGCCTTTACGCTTGCCTTGATGGCGTCTACGTCGCCCTCACAGGTCTCAACGATATCCTGAAGCACCGCGATGCTTACCTTCTCGTTGATGCCGCAATCCTTAAGATCGTAGCCGAGAATTGCCTCGGGCATAATGGTATTGTTGGAGAATACCTTTATAACCTCACCGTTGTCAAGCTGAATGAGAACTTCGTTAACCGCGTTGTCTTCAACGAGGAACGCCTTTTCTCTGTCGATGTACTCGCCCTTGTTGATAATAACCTCACCGGTAAGACGGCTTACGATATCCTCAGCGGCAACGTGACCTCTGATTCTGGAGTGTATTGCCATCTTCTTGTCGAACTTATAACGTCCAACGGGGGCGATATCATATCGCTTGTTGTCAAAGAAATAGTTGTTGATAAGCATCTGGGCAGACTCCACCAGAGGAGGCTCGCCGGGACGAAGCTTCTTGTATATTTCCTTGAGGGCTTCGGTTGTACAGTCGGTGTTATTATGAAGAGCGAGAAGCTCACTCTCGTCCTTATCAAAGGTTGTGGTAAGAGCAGCCTCGTCACCGAACATTGCATAGATCTCGTCACGGCTCTCAATACCGAGCGCGCGAATAAACATTGTAAGAGGAAGCTTGCGGTTTTTATCAATACGGACGTACATAACTCCGCTCGCGTCTACCTCATACTCAAGCCATGCGCCTCTGTAAGGAATTACCTGAGCGGCGAAAAGCTCGTTACCTGACTTGTCGATGCTCTTATCGTAATACATACCGGGTGAACGGATTATCTGAGAAACTATGACACGCTCTGCTCCGTTAATAACGAAGGTACCCGTCTCTGTCATTATCGGGAAATCTCCCATGAAAATGTCAGTTTGCTTTACCTCTCCCGTTTCCTTGTTGGTGAGGCGTACGTTGACCTTAAGGGGAGCTGCATAGTTTGCATCTCTCTCCTTGCATTCCTCAACGGTATATTTGGGCTTGGAATCAATAGAGTAAGAAACGAACTCTATTACCAGCTTTTCAGAATGGTCTGTGATGGGGGATACGTCGCGAAGTACCTCCATAAGACCTTCTTCCAAAAACCATTTGAATGATTTTGTCTGCACCTCAACGAGATTGGGAAGCTCACACGGGAACTGAGATTTGGAAAAGCTCATTCTCGTATTCTTACCAAGCTTGTGCTCTTTTACGTTGACCATTATCAATCACTCCATTCAAAGTAATACTCCACTATTGTGCGATGTGGAACTCGCGCCATTACGCTGACTTTGAAGCGCTTACACACGTGCGTACGTATATATAAAATAATATCGTAGCAAACCTGCAAAAACTTAAAAGAGGGCATAATAAGCAATTATAATGCAGTTTACAATTATAGCACACTTGTCAAGAGTTGTCAAGAGATATTTCTCAAAAAAACAATATTTTTTCAAAAAAAATATATTTTTGCGTTTTTTACCCCACTATTTTGTCAAAATACTTGTCAAAAAAGAATTAATATGGTATACTGAATTCATAAACAGACAAGGAGTTTGACGTATGAAAACAACCTTTATAAAATTCTTAGCGTTACTTACGGTGCTGTGCCTGCTCTTTACCTTCGCGGGCTGTACCGACAATACCCCCGATGATCCTTCGCAGAATGACGCAGGTAAGATCGACGACGTAGGACTCGGAGATCTCGGCACTCCCACAGGAGAGATCAAAAACGTCATATTCATAATCGGCGACGGTATGGGCAAGAACCATATAGAAGCGGGCGCGCTTGACAGAGGAAGCAAGTACGCCTTCCAGTCCTGGAAGCAGGTAAACGTTAATACCGATTCCATCGATAAAGATACGGGCGCACTCGTGCTTACCGACTCAGCCGCATCCGCTACCGCGCTTGCAACGGGCAGCCTTACCCAAAACAAGTACGTCGGAATTGACGCCGAGGGTGATCCCTTAAAGACTATAATGGACTACGCAAGAGCTACCGGTAAGTCTACGGGAATAGTCACGACCGACTATCTCTACGGCGCAACCCCCGCAGGCTTTTCGGCTCACGCTGACGACAGAAACGCCACCAAGGCGATCACCGAGTCTCAGCTCAGATCGGGCATAGATTTCCTTGCAGGACTGACGAGCGTCGTCTACGAGCAGACCCTGTACAAAAATATGATCGCGGCGTCTCCCTATTACTTCACCACCTCGCTTGACGACAGTGAGATCGCGCAAAAGGATATGGTGATGCTCTCCCTCAATATAGAAAACGGAGAAACGGGCAGCGTTACCCTCAGCGACACCGCCAAAACAGCGCTGAACTATCTTGAGAAGAACGAGAACGGCTTCGTTCTTATGATAGAGCAGGCTTACATAGACAAGTACTCCCACAATAACGAGTTCGGCAATATGCTAAGCAGAATGCACAGTCTCGGCGACACCGTCGACGCGGTTATGGAATGGGTAGGCGACCGCACTGACACCGTTGTTCTGGTCAGCGCAGACCACGAGACAGGCGGACTCAACGTAAGTGCCGACGAAGCCCTCAAGAACACCCACAACGGTCAGAACGGCAGCTTCTTCTACAAGTGGACGAGCACCGATCACACCCAGGCGTTCGTTAACCTTTACGTATACGGAATCGACGAGGATTTTGGCACGTACAAGAATTTCCTTGATGAAAATCTTATTAAAAACACCGACATTTTCTTGCTTATGAAGCGTCTTGTGACCACGGGAGAATGATCCCCTGCCCCGCAAAACGCGAAAATAGTAAATTTTTAAAACTTTTTTTAAAAAAGGTATTGCAAAAAACAAAAAGTTATGGTATCATATATAACTGTATGAATGAATACGGAGCGTAACCTCTCATGCGCACCGTCAAGATTTTACCTAACAAATTCTAACGGAGGTGAATTTCAATGCCGAATATCAAGAGTGCAAAGAAGCGTGTTCTCGTAATCAAGACAAAGACAATGCAGAACAAGATTTTCAAGACTCAGCTCAAGACTGATATCAAGAAGTATCAGGCTGCAATTGCTGAAGGCAACGCAGAGGCTGCTCAGACAACCTACAAGGCTGCTGTTAAGAAGATCGACCAGGCTGCTGCTCGCGGAATCATCCACAAGAACGCAGCTGCCCGTAAGAAGAGCCAGTTCACAAAGGCGCTTAACAATATGTAATTTTAACCGTACGCGGACTCTCACCTCCGTGTACGGTTATTTACTTTTCAGCGGACAAATAAAAGAAGCCATACCTTTCGGCGAGGGAACGTCGCGAGGACATTTTATATTTCCCCACTCTCCCAAAGGATGAGCCTTTATTTAAGCCCGTATCGAATACGGGAAATTCATAAAAATCGGATCTCGTTAAACAAAAATCGTAGGGACAGGCGTCCTCGCCTGTCCGCCGTAGCGTAAAGTAACATTTTCGCCCGAACGGACAGTCGAGGACGCCTGTCCCTACTGATTTATGATGTTCCTACGTTGCAGATGAAGCGCTGCGCTCTCCCCTGCCGTACAAGAAAATATTTATATTAAATAAATTAATCAGCGCACCCGTTTCATTACGGGTGCGCTGATGCGTCTGTATGTAAATGCTTTTTAGAAAAATCCTTTAACTGTGTTTACAGCCATTATAATAAAGTCAACTATTGCCTCGCCAAGCACGAACAGTAAATTAAGCAAAACAGAGAAAATAATAAATACAGTATAAACGATAAAGAAAATAATACCTACGATAACTGCCAGAGCACCCGTAACTACCTCCGCTATCTTATCCCAGACCGTGGGAGCTTCCTCCGCTACCTCGCCGTCAGCCGCAGCCAACACGGGCATTGCAAACGTGGATACCAGCATAATTGCCATCATAAAGATGGAAAGAAACTTGATAAACTTCTTGTTTTTCATAGTGATTTCCTGCTTTCCAAATAAAAATAATTTGCAAAATATCTTTGCACTGCCATTTTAACACGCAGAGCGTTACAAATCTGTTACAAATGGAAAAATGAAAAATATTTTTTTAAGTAAAGATTAGGACGATGACTTGCTGCCGCCGAAAATAAGCGGTATAGAAATAATAAAACGGCGGGAGATAAACCCCCGCCCTACAACTAAAGGAGTACGAACAAAATTGTTCGTACTCCTTTTTCATACTTTATTCGTTTTGGGTTAATCTATTAGTCAGAAAAGACCGATGATGCCGTTTACGATAAGAGAGATCAACTCAAACAGCGCTTGTGCTAATTCGAATATCAACGCGAACGCGATTACAATGGCGATGAAAACCACGTACAATACCAGTAAAATCGCCAACGCGATAAGACCAAGCACGGACATAATAGCCTCAAGCAAGTTATCAAAGAAGTTTGATACAGGTGATTCCTCGCCGGGTACGGTTGCAAATGCCGGCATTGCAAAGGTGGATAGCAATAAAACAGTCAATACTAAAAGCGAAATGATCTTGATAATTTTTCTGTTTTTCATTTTTCTCCTCCAATTTTTTTATTGTTTTTGTGATTTGATTATAACATACTAAAAAATGGATGTCAATACGGTGGGGAAAAGTTTTTGTAAAAGGCGCTTTTTGAGGTCAAAGTGGTGGAAAAAACCTGAATCGTGCTGAATGCGGTGTTATGCGCCTATTATTTTTCAAAAAGATCAACCCTTGCCGCCGGGCGCATATGGAATGATTGTTTCCCCCGTGTTTTTATCGATCCAGATCTCATCAAAGGTAGAATAGTGATCGATAACATATCTTCGAATGACTAAAACGTAAACCGAATCCGGAGCCCAAGAATTGTATCCGTGTTCAACATGATATCCGTTTGTTTCAATATCAAATCTTTCCCAATAATCCTCCGCAATCGTGATTGCCTCATAATGGGAAATTTTATTTTGCCAAGGCAATACCATAGGAGAAAATTTAATGTCTGACTTTGGATTTTCTTCGAAATATTTTTGAATTTCCTCAAGGCTGACCTCTCTGTCGCCGATATAATATCTTGCATCGGGCTCGCCGTCGTTAACTATTCTCCAAAGCTCCCGCTGTTTTATATCAACTCCCTCAAAATAGATCTGATACTCGCCGTATTCAAAATCGCTTCCTGTGTGATTCCAGGAGTGCGAGCCGTCTGTTTGGAGATAATACAAATTTCTGAAGATAAATGAATAAAGAAAAACTGTGCCGGCGTAATAGCGAAGTATCAAGGTATCACCACAATCAATTACCAGCTCGCATACTCCGTCCTTGTCCATATCCGTATATGCATATCTCAGATCCGTCGCGCCTTCCAGAGGAATCATCATATAGGGTGTTCTGACGTCTTTAAGATAGACGCACGACTCCCAGAGCTCGTCAAACACCTGTCTGCTTCCATTTAATACTTGCTCATACGCCATAATCGCCGTGTCAGCTTCTGTAAAGGCATTTTGATCAAATGTGCTTGTGCGGATAGGCAGGGTAACAGACTCATCTACCTGAGAGTTTTGGTTTAAGTAAACCAGCTCCAGCGCCATTTCACGCTCCGTGAATTCCGCTTTCAATATGGGCATAACTTCACGGAGAGAAAAATCCAACGAAAACGTTTTGAAAAATTCGTTTCTGTCGAATATATCTCTTACCACAATAGCGCCCTTATTTGCATCATTTTCCTGCGTTGCATCAACGTAAGTCAAAAGATTACCCGAAATTGCAATAACGTCAAGAAATTCCTCAGAAAAGCGATTGTTCTCTGCGTCATAATATTTGCTGACCGACGTGCCTGTTCCCATTTCAATGCGTATCTCAATTACCCATTGATCGATCGTGGAGATAGTAAGCGGTCTATCGGTGACCTCAACGAGCACCTCTCTTCCCCAACGGTCATAAATGTGATATTCGCTTTCTCCGAGTCCAATGTCAACTATTTTATAATGCTTATCAGCTTCAACGATCGGCCCTAACTCCGTGTCGTCGGTAGTGTTATTTTCTTTATTGTCGTTATTATTGGAATTATCATTACCGTTCATATCGTTTTCCGTATCGCTATCCATACCGGGCAATTCATTACCGTCATTTTGCACAGTACAGGAAATCAGCGAAAATATCATAATCAAGCAAAGCCAAAAAGCGATATATTTTTTCATGTGTAATCTCCGAATTTATATTGATAAAACAAGTATAGCATACTAAAAAATGGATGTCAATACGGTGGGGAAAAGTTTTTGTAAAAGGCACTTTTTGAGGTCAAAGTGGTGGAAAAAACCTGAAATTTGATTTGTTTGACAGATTGTAAATTCAAATTTGACAAATTAATACGCAAATTCCATAAAAAAGCTTGCATAATATGGCAAACGGTGATATAATGGTTACATCACAATGACCACCGCAAAAAAGCACCGCGCCTTCCTTGCGGGATCTTTTAGGAGGAAAACAAAATGAAAAAGATATCAGTATTACTGATAGCACTTGTTCTTGCGCTTTCGCTTACTTCCTGCGCTTTTGTCAAGGGAATACTCGTTAATTACGAGGTTAAATTCGACCTTAACGGCGGCGTAGCCGGCGAAGGATTTGTTGAAAGCGTTACCGTAAAGCACGGCAAAACAGTCGCTATGTCCACTCCCACGATGGAGAACTTCACGTTTGAGGGTTGGTATGACGGAGATACCCTTTACACCGCCGAAACCCCCATCGAAAAGAACGTTACCCTTGTAGCAAAGTGGAAATTCAACAACACCTACACACTCACCTTTGAGACAGGCGGCATGGCAGACGTTCCCGTATCCCACCCCGTGATCGGTGAGCTTCCCGATATCCCTGCAGCGCCTCAGGTTGAAGGCTACGTTTTCGCGGGTTGGTATTTTGATCCCGAATTCACAACAAGATTTTTCTTTGATTATTCCTTGAACGAGGCAACCACTCTTTATGCTAAGTTCTATGATCTTGCCCTCGGCGAGTACACGGTAATTTCCAACTACGAGCAGCTCGCAGCTATCAAGGACGCCCCCGATGCAAAGTATCTCCTTGCTTGCGACATCAACTGTAAGGGTGAAACACTTGATGCTATCAATGAATTTACAGGCGAGATTGATGGTAACGGATATAGGATATTCAACTTCAGCATTAATAAAGACGCTGATTTCGTGTCATTTATCAATGTAAACAAGGGCACTGTAAAGAATCTCACATTTGATGACTTTACATTTGACGTATTATATAACGCTGGCGGCTCATCATATTATGGTGTTGTTTGCGGTATAAATAATGGAACTGTTGAAAACTGTCATACAAAAAACGGCGTAATAACAATAAATTACAGTATTTATGCTACAAGAATCAATGTATATTTCGGTGGAATTGTTGGATATAATACCGGAGTAGTTGAAGGATGCACAAACAACGCGACTATCAATACTTCTTTTTCTGCAAGCGGCGACGGGGCTTGGTATTATACGAACAACGGTATTATAGCTGCTAATGTAGCAGGAATCTGTGGTTATATTGAGCCAACAGGTAAGGTAATTGATTGCGCTAACCTCGCTGAGATTTTTGTTATTGCACAGTCCCATAACGGATATGGATATAACTATATTCACGCTGCTGGCATAGTCGGCGAAAATACGGGTAAAGTTGAAAGCAGCAAAAACATCGGAAATATTGATGTTAATTTGATAGACTCAGGATATATTTCTTTCCATATCGGTGGCGGAGTTGCTATCAATCAAGCCGGAAGCGTTATAAATTCCTATGCAAAATGTAACATCAATATTAAGAACAATTCCAATGACGCCGATAGCATACTCGGTGGATTCTCAGGATATAACAGCGGTAAGCTTCATAACTGCTATAGTGCCGTTAACATAAAGGATACCACCGCTACACATAAGGCGCTCGGCGGCTTTGTTGGCTTCAACGAGCTTTTGTCCGGTAGCGAGTCTCTTGTAAATAAGTGCTTTGCTATGGGTAGCATTGAGATCACGGGAACTCCCAAAAACATTGGAGCTTTCGCGGGTCTTTCCACAGGTACTATCAAGGACGCTTACTACGCGGATACCTTGACGATCAATAAGGTCGTTACAACTACTGACGAAAACGGTGAAACAACCGAAACACTCGAGCCCGTAGCTACCACGAATACCCTCGGCACCGCAAAGACCGAGAGCGAGCTTCTCGCGCTTGATTTCCTTGAAAACACACTCTATTTCGATAGAATGGTTTGGTTCTTGGTTGACGGCAAGCTCCCTGAGCTCAGATAATCTGATAAGATAAAAAATTTAACGGCTACTCCTCACGGAGTAGCCGTTTTTAGTATTTTGTTATGTATGCTCAATGGTAACCTTGGTCAACGCAAGTCTGATGAATAATTGTAGTGTTACTCGATGCTCCCGGCATCACGTATACCATGGACCGGTATCTTCCCATTTTCCGTATTCATACCATTGACTGCATTTAATTCCCATTTTATCATCTCCGGATTTTTTATCCAATTTGAGTTTATTACCATCAATCGTTACGACGCATTCGCATTTATTTTTTTCGATTTTTATTGTTAATATATATTGCCCTGATTTGTATGCAAGGCTCCAGGTACCTTCATACCAGGCGCAGTTATCAGTTTGTATATATCCGACACCGACGATAATCTCACCATTTTCCTTGAAGGTAATATCCCATGCTTTGTAACGTTCCCAGCCGTTCTCTACAACTGTTTCAATGTAATACCATTCACCGATAAGTCTTTCTGACATTGATCCTGACGAAAAAGGCGGTAATATTATATTACTTCCGGAAGAATCGTTAGTTTTCAGGAGATTAAGATCTTCAAGGTATTGGCGGATTTCTTTTGTGTAATCTTTTTTGCTGTTTATTTCATCATTTTCTTGTGCTAACAAACATATTTCAAAATTGCCAATCATTTCATTAACGTTCTTATAATATCCGTCTAACAGTCCCGCACCACCATATACAGACATATATTTATCTTTAGCTTCAAAGCATTTGCGCGTTGCTTTCAGATAAATTATGGCTGTCATACGGGATATTTCCAGCGCTTTCGCATCTATTTCGCTATTTGTTATCTTTGAATCTAAATATGCATCAAAGGCATTTTGCTGGATAGCGGTATATGCGGATAATTTGGAGATTTCACTAGCCGCTTTGTTAACCGGCCAAAATACTGAAAATGCGGCATCCATGACATCCAAGTACGTTCCTATGGATGAAATGTGAATACTTGTTCCTGCTGCTTCTGCCCATATATCAATGGTATCTTTTACCAGTTTATCACAAGCGTCGGCAGTAAACTTACCCACTAAGGGCTTTGCGCTTTCCAAAATAGCAACAATGTTAGAGTTCATCATTGCACAAACTTTTTGCGCCGCAAGCTTTTCGCCGCCAGTCGTTTTTGCACCTTTTCTTAGGTATATATATTCCAATGCGTCGGCATAGGATTCCGTATCTGCCATCATAATATTTAAACAGGCAAATCCGGCGTTTAGCATTTTAAACGCGCTGTTGATCTGCTTCATGGTTTTAGGAAAATCGCCGGGGTCGCCCTTCCATGACTCGTAATCTCCGAGAACTTCTGAGCCCTCTTTTATTAACATCTCACGATATAATTTAGGGTCACTCATGGTATCGGATATATCCTTGGTCAACTTTTTTCCGAGCGCGTAGGCTATTTCCTCATAACACTCTTTAGATGTCAATCCTTCTACCAAATCTACGGAAAGTGTAGTGAAATTTGAAAATGATTTTCCTATTGAATTTACAATCCCAAGCGTTTCCGAGGTTGTATCCTCCGGAATGCCAAAATCTCTGAATGTATCAACATATACTTCATAATCATATAAACTGGTATCGTCTTTATCTCCTGTAACGGTAACCGTTTTTTTCCACACGTCATCAAGATTTAATAGACTATCAAGTACATGCATCGCCGTCAATCCTGCTACGGCCCAGGGATCATCGCCCAATTCTTCGACATAAAAGAAGTAAAAGTCCATAGGGTCAAACTCATCTATTACTTCCCAATAAGACAAAATGTCCGATTCAAGACGAAGACATCCCTTTTCGATGTCTATCGAAACGTTTAACCAGGGGGCTATTTCACTGAACGGCAAAAAGTAATTACCGTCTAATGAGATGGCACCTGAGAAGGACTGCTTTATATTATTGACTTTTAAAGTTTGCCTTTTGTAGTCAATAACTACTGTTTTCATTCCCAGCTTGAAGATACCTCGATTGTCTTCGGTTACTTGGTAGCTGTATCTTGTCAGATCTGAAAATTGTTCTGCTTTAATATAAATGTCATTTTCGTTAACCAATGCATCTACAGTTTTTATATATCCGTTGCCCTCCTTAGATACTACAATATCTATCAGCACAGGCTCAAGATCATCGTTCTTGGCAAACGCAGAAAACGAGAGGACATTGATTATAATCGCTATTAATAATATGGTTGAGATTATTGATTTCATTTTGTGTTCTCCTGATCTAAGAACTCTATTAAATATTCCTGAACGGCATGAGTATTACCGTTGCAAAAATTTACGATTTCTTCTGTGAATATTGGTGAATATCCGTCGTCATCTCTAGAGAATTTTACGGTAAACTCTTTTTTTACGACGGGGGCTTTTTCAAGAACCGATTCAAGGCGTGCTATGATTTCGCTTACCGAAGCGACTTCATCGGCGGAAAGGGTGGAAAAATATTCGATCAATACCTCTGAATAGTCCACGCTTGTGATAAGGCAGTTAGCATAATATCCTTCACTTGAAAGCTTTACTCCCAATACGTCTATTGATAGGTGTTTTTTAAGGGGAGCGCGAAAAGAATTTACATCTTCTATCAGATTAATTGTTTGATCAACTGTATCATCCATGATACTTTGCGCTTGTTTCTTTGTTAAGATCAAGCCGGAACTAAAAATAATAATACATGAAATTACTACTATGAGTATCACGCTTATTATTGTTATAAGCAACCGTTTATTTTGGGAAAATATTCTTGTCAAGATCGGCTGTGATTCTTTGTCATTCGTTTTTTTTGCGTTCATATACACCTCAAATTAAAAGATATGTGAATATATTTAAATTATATCATAGCGGTAGTTTTTTGTCAATCATATTTATATCCGTCAATTTTACACGATCGGATTCTATTAACATACTAAAAAATGGATGTCAATACGGTGGGGAAAAGTTTTTGTAAAAAGCGCTTTTTGAGGTCAAAGTGGTGGAAAAAACCTGAATCGTACTGAATGCGGTGTTATGTGCCTAAAATACAGTCTGCATAATAAATACAACAAAAAAAGTTGACAATCACGTCACGAATGTGATATAGTATTATCGTACATATTATATTTTTTTAAGAAAGGTCATGTGTATGAAAAGTTGGTTGAAAAATGCGGTAATATATAATATTTATCCTCAGTCGTTTAACGATTCAAACGGTGACGGTATTGGGGATATAAACGGTCTTATTGAAAAACTGGATTACATTGAAGAAATGGGGTATTCGGCTGTTTGGCTCAATCCTATTTACGAGAGCCCTTTCCGCGATGCCGGATACGATGTTTCGGACTTTTATAAGGTCGCGCCACGTTATGGAACCAATAACGATTTCAAAAGATTTTGCAATGAATGCCAAAAGCGTGGTATAAAGGTCATAATGGATCTGGTTGCCGGACATACGTCGCTTGAATGTGATTGGTTTAAAAAATCGGCGCTTCCTCAAAAAAACGAATACACCAACAGATATATATGGACAGATTCATGGACCGAGAGAGGAAGTAATTTTATAAGTGGCTACTCGGACAGAGACGGCTGCTATATGAAAAATTTCTTTTACTGTCAACCCGCCTTGAATTACGGATATAAGCAGATCACAAGACCTTGGCAGTTGCCTATGGATCATCCCGATTGTATGGCGACAAGACGCGAGCTTCTCAACATAATGGATTTTTGGTGTGATCTGGGAGCAACCGGATTCAGAGTAGATATGGCACATTCCTTGGTAAAAGACGATCCCACGGGTGAAGGTATACGCGAGCTTTGGCAATATTTGAAGTCTGAATTTTTGAAAAAGCATCCGGGCGGAATTTTAATTGCCGAATGGGGCAATCCCGGAAAATCGATACCTACGGGTTTTGATATTGATTTTCTGCTTCATTTTGAAAATAAAGCGTATACCACGCTGTTCAGATATGAAAAAGGAACTAATCAAAGTACCAAGTGGATAGGTGAGAGCTATTTCAGAACAGAGGGCAAGGGAGATATCAACGAATTTCTTGATATTTATCTTCCTATGTATGAAAAAACCAAGGATAAGGGATACATATCTCTTCCTACGGGCAATCACGATATGCCAAGAATATCCCTTGGCAGAGATACGACGGATCTGAAAATAGTCTATACCTTTCTTATGACGATGCCCGGTGTTCCCTTCGTTTATTACGGAGACGAGATAGGAATGAAGTATATAGAGGGCTTGACCTCTAAGGAGGGCGGATATAACAGAACGGGTGCGAGAACGCCTATGCAATGGAACGGCGATAAAAACTTCGGATTCTCAGATTGCGACGAAACCTATTTACCCGTGGATACGTCATCTGATGCTCCACACGTAGAAAAACAGCTTGCCGATGAAAATTCGCTGATAAATTACGTCAAAACCCTCATTAAGCTGAGAAAAGAAAATCGTAATTTATGGGCTGACGTTGGATTTGAGGTGATTGACACGGGATACCCGTTTATTTACCAAAGGGGAGACGTGTTAATCGTTATCAATCCTAAAGATCAGGCTTTTGAGAAAAAGATCAAGGGCAGCATTCTGTGCGGAGTAAATGCAAATATCGATGCAGACGTATTGAATATAAACGGCAAGGGCGCGGCGATCGTTGATTTAAAATCATTTTAATTAAAATGAATAATACGGTAAATTGAACGAAAAGACGGCACGCGATTGCGTACCGTCTTTTGTTTGGTGCGGGTAACAGGACTTGAACCTGCACGAAGTCGCCCCCACTAGAACCTGATGGTAACGTCACCTCGGTGGAAGGTTTTTCGCACCATTTTTATATTATTTATAGTATAGCATAAAAGTCAAGGAAAATCAAGTCTAAAGTGTTAAATCTGCTTTTGGTCTGGACTTTCCGAAAGCGTTGTGATATTGTGTTGTGGTTCACAAAAAAGCGAAACTAAAGTTCACAAAAAAGCGATTGCTTTTGTTCGCAATCTGTGATATAATATTTTGGGTTTTTGTATTCAAAGATATTTTTTAGTAGATCTGTGAAAGCAGTTATAATCATAAAATGAAAGAAGGTGTGGTAATGCGAAGGATTGCAGTTCTTGACGATGAAAAATCATATTTAGACTCCGTCTTAGCACTTTTGGAAGAATATGAAAGTGAACGAAACGAGCATTTTGCGACGGAACGATTTATCAATCCGTCTGACTTTCTTGATAAACTGGAAAGCGGTGCGGTATATGATATCTATCTTCTTGATATCTATATGCCCGGTGTTACCGGTATGAGTATCGCAACGGAGCTTCGCAGCCGTGGGGTCAAGAGTCCTATTATTTTTCTGACCTCCTCCACCGATCACGCTTTACAAGCCTTCGGTGTAGATGCTACCCATTATTTGCTGAAACCCTATACAAAAGACAATTTTTATGTGGGTATGGATAAAGCGATGCAAAGCATCACCTCCCACAAAGACGACAGCATCGTTTTGAAAGTGGATAATGAATACCGGAGTATCCCGGTATCCAAAATTATATACTGCGAAGCCGAAGACAAATATCAGCGGCTCTATTTGGACAAGGCTGAAAGATTGCTTATCCGTATCAGCGGTACAGAACTTTATAAACAGCTTTCGGAATTTGATTGTTTTTACCGCTGCGGCAGAGCGCATATTGTAAATCTGAACCATATAAGCCGTGTGACACAAGACGGTGTATCGTTCAAAAGCGGTATGGATTTGAGTCTTCCGCATACAGTGCAGGCAGGCTTGCGAAAAGCATTCTTTGACTATTTCAATTAGGAGGTGCCTTTTTAAGTGATGCAACATATTGTTTTTTTGACACTTACGATACTATCTCATATCTGTGCCTCCTTGTTTTTTGCAAAGCCACGTTTTAATAAAATCATCACTGCGGTGATCTGGCTGCTGTACAGCAGTGTGTTTTTTATGCTCAGTCCAGAGGGATATATCAATTACTTTATTTCCGTTGCGCTGCATCTGACACTGTTTTTTGTCACAACCACAGGTCGTGCCGTTGAAAAAGGGTTTCTGTTTTTTAGTTATGCCACAACCTATACCTGTTTTTCCACATTATTTAATATGCTGGTGCAGGTCGTGGATAGTATGACGGTCAAGGTCATTCTTGCCTTTGTGTGTATGGCAGTTATGCAATTTGTTTTGTATAGGCTGCTGCTTCCTTCTTTTCAAAAGGTCGCAAAGTATATTCGTGAGGGTTGGGGCAAATTCTATGCGGTGGTGCTCAGCTTTTGGGTGCTTATTGTCGGACAGTTCCTGTTTACTTGGATGGAGCTGATAAAAGGTGTTGACAAGATCCTTTGTTTGATTACGATCGTTGCTTTCTGCTTTACCTATATCGCCATGTTCAACAACATGAAGAACATCGTAGAGCTGTCACGGGAAAAGCAAAAATCCTTACATACCGAGCTTTTGCAAATACAGGTAGATGCGCAATCAAAGGAAGCTGCCATCGTGCGGCAAAACCGTCATGATATGCGTCACCACTACCAGGAACTATTGTCAATGGCACTTGAAGGGAAAACAGAAAAGATCATCGAATATTTAAAGATTCAGAGTAAAAGCATCGAAGCGATGAATACCGGTCGTTTCTGTGAAAATGAAACCATTAACAATATTTTGAAGGTCTTTTATCAAAAGGCTACAAGCCAAAATATCACCATAGACATTCGTGCAGCAGCAAAACCGGATATTTCCGTGCCGTCTCCGGCACTTGTAACCATCGTTGCGAACATTTTGGAAAACGCCCTTCACGGAGCTGTGGAAAGCAAAGCGAAAAGCCCCAATATTACAGTTTCCATTAAACACAAATCAGGTCACTTAGTGATCTCGTGTGAGAACACTTGTAGTCAGTCCCTAAAATTTGAAGAGATGCCCGAATACTTACAAGGCATCGGCATCCACAGTGTTATCTCCACTGCGGAAAAGTATAACGGCTCCTGCCGCTTTTCGGCATCTGACGGTGTGTTCAGCTGTACAGTCATTATGGATGAATAACCGAATAACGACAACAAAAACTCCTGCCGATTGGCAGGAGTTTTTGTTGTTTTTACGGGTCAAGCACTAACTTCACGACAAAAAAAGCGCACTTCACGACATTTTTCCGTTTTTAGAGAGCTTATGCATTATAATTATGATGATTAATGAAGAAAAGGGGTATTTTTCTATGAATATGAAAAAACATACAGAATTTTCAACTCCGCCTATCGGGAGTAAAATATCACGTTTTGATCATTGCCCATGCTTTTCAGCAAGGAGGAGTTTACTTGCCACAGAGCCGATTTGCTGGTTCTGTCGGTTTGCAAAGTTTGATCTTTTTGCCGATAAACTTCCGGAAAGCGGTGTTTGTAAACATCCGGTTGAACAAGCAGAAGACAAAAAGAAATAACAAAGGTTTTTCTTTGAAAAAGATTATATAAGAACGCAGTTTTACTGCGAGAAATGAGGTAGCCATTATGGTAAAGGAAAAGACTTCTAAATCCCACAAAACACTAACGATTATAGGAATAGTGCTCTGTGTCATTTTAGTGCCGATTCTGCTGATTAATGTTACGCTGATTATCAAGAGTTACGTAAATAAAGATGAGGTTCCGAGTGTTGGAGGAACATTCCCTATGATCGTACTGACGGACTCAATGTATCCGGATATTAAAAGCGGAGATCTGATCTTCTGTCGTACCGTCCAGGCAGATTCTGTAGAAGAAGGAATGGTGATATCCTTTTTTGATCCTGCGGGTAACGGAAGCACGGTAGTTACCCACAAGGTGATTGAAATACTCCACAACGAGGACGGGACGCGCTCGTTCCGTACCAAGGGTATTAACAACAATACCGAGGATAGATTGCTTGTTCCCCAAGATAATCTTGTAGGGCGTTATACGGGGGTGCGTATCCCGTATGCAGGTAATGTCGCACTCTTTATGCAGACAACATACGGACTTATCGTATGTGTATTTATTCCATTTGTTTTGCTTGTTGCTTATGATATTATTCGCCGCCGAAAAAACGAGAAGAATCAAAGTAAAGATGTAGCTGCCCTTATGGCAGAGCTGGAAAAACTCAAAGCGGAAAAAGAAGAAAAAATTGACCCCCAATCAGAGAAGAAGATCTCTTCGACAGAAAATATCGAGAGTTCCGTATCGGAAGAAAAATCCGATGATGAAACTGTTATTCTTCCCTCGGAAGCCACGTCCGGGGATGGAATATAAATTGCCGCGGCAGATGCCGCAAAAAAACCGGCACTGCCGGCAAATATCTTTCCCCGCATAAGGGAAGAGTAAAAACCTACATAATCCGAAAGGAGATTAAAACAATGATGAAAAACAAGATGATGAGAATTGCTTCCGTTCTTTTGGTAGCGGTTCTCCTTTCCACCTGTGCTATTTCAGGCACTTTCGCAAAGTACGTAACCTCCAAGGAAAGCACCGATACTGCACGTGTTGCAAAGTTTGGCGTAGACCTTGCTGTTACTGTTGATGGCGCTTTTGCAACCGAGTACGATGCAGATACGGCCGCAAACGATGAGCATGGTGTTGCCATTGCAAAGACCGTAGTTGCTGCTACCGGCGATCCTGATAACTTGCTTGCTCCCGGAACCGAGGGCGACTTGATGGCTTCTGCAACCATTTCCGGCACCCCTGAGGTTGCTGTAAATGTGAAGCAGGAAGCTACCCTTGTTTTAACCGGCTGGGCAGTAGAGGGTACTTATTACTGTCCTCTGGTTATCACCGTTGATGGCACTGAATTCTACGGTATGGATTATACCTCTGCTGCAGAGTTCATTGCTGCTGTTGAGGCTGCTCTGGATAGCGACGTGAACTATGCACCCAATACCGATCTGACTGAATCTCACTCTGTGACTTGGGCATGGGCTTTCGAAGGCACCGACGGTAAGCAGACCGACGAGTTGGATACTGCTCTGGGTAATTACGCTGCCAAGACCGGTGACATCGAGATCTCTTTCACCTACAAGGTTATCGTAACTCAGATCGACTAATTAGTTTTTATAATGTCTCCCGCCCCGACGTGGCCGGGGCGGGAGATAAACTCTTTTGTTTTTGATTTTTCACAGTTTCTAACACCTGTTGGGAACTGTGAAAAGTTAAAAATTTCAATTCAAAAAATATAAAGGGTATAAGGAGGAAGGATCGTGCCGGAAACAATAGAAATAAACGAAACGAATAATAGTGTTCGATCAAACACCTCTGCAAATGGAGCTTTTTGGACAGCAATAGCTATTTTGATACTGCTTTTAGTATTGAGTACGGTAATACTTTCAATTCAGCTTTATTCGTTTGCAACTATAGATGAGCGTGTTCTATCTATAAAATCAAACACGGATGCTCGTTTCGATGTGTTTTCACTGCAATATGAAAACGCTTCAGGAGAGATAACCGTTATCGGAACAGAAGGCGAAAAGATTATTGCACCCGGTACCGATGTTGAGTATGCAGTACGTCTGCGTAATGCCGACAAAGTAGCGCTTGATTACGAGATACTTCCGACTGCAAAATTTTATTCAGAGTATAAAATTCCTGTTTATGTACGAATTATCGGTCCGGATGAAACCTATGTAGCAGGTGACGCAAAAAATTGGATACTGATTGAAGATCTGAATGACACAAGAACTACAGCAACACTGAAAAAGGGTGAATCAGTAGAGTATATTTTTCAATGGAAATGGCCGTATGAGAGTGGAGACGACGGATATGACACCTTTCTTGGAGATAACGTATACGAAGAAAATATAGGTGTTATTGTTTCATTTGACGTTTATGCAACGGCAAATACAACTTTAGACGATAATGATGGATTGTTCGGAAATGTTTACGGCAATACTTCCTTCATTCTTATTTTCACCGTTTTGCTGCTCATTGCAATCATTATTCTTTTGATTTATAAGTTCATCAAAAAGCGCAACAAGGATAAAGGACCGACCCCCGTTATCATACCTGCTCCTCAGCAAGAGGTCGAGATTGAGATTGCGCCTGCTCCTGTGTGCGAACCTTATATTGAACCTGAAGTAAAACAATCTAAGAAGGCGTTTGTTGGTAAGATGTCATTTGTAAATATTGATACTTTGGATCAATACTTTAACGACGGTGATACCGTAAGTCTGGAGAAGCTGAAAGCCATGGGGCTCATTCCCGCGAATGTAAAACAGATGAAGGTGCTTGCAAGATACACAGGCGAATTTAGCAAGGTGCTTACAGTGGAAACTCAAGGAATATCTGCAGAAGCGCGAGTCGCTATTGTGAAGGCAGGCGGAAAAGTAATTATTACCGATGGAGGCACAGATATCGCGGAAAACAAGGGTAAGCAATAATGAAGAAAAAAGTATTAAGAATAATCTGTACAACATTTCTTTCACTTGTGATGAGTTTCATCATTGGCTTGAGTTTCTATTCGTTTAATGCCAGAATGGTTCATCACAATTCAATGCCTATGCCGTTTGGCGTGGGTGTTTCGGTAGTCCTCTCGGGCAGTATGGAACCGAAATTTTCAGCGGGAGATCTTATTGTGGTTGTTGAGGCAGATGATTACGCTATAAATGATATTGTTGTATATCAAAGCGCAAAAAATGCTGTAGTACACCGAATTATAGATATTGATGAAGACAGGATTATCACCCAAGGAGATGCCAATAATGTAAGTGACGAACCGATAGACAAAAGCTGCATCAAGGGAAAAGTTTTGTTTTCAATTCCATACTTTGGATACGTGGTATCATTTCTCAAATCCACACCGGGCACGCTCATTGTACTGGTGCTTGCATTTTTCCTGTTTGAATATTCGTTTATACGGGAGAAGAAAGAACAACGCAAAAAAATAACTGAAATCCGCAATGAGATAGAAACACTCAAAAAGGAGCAGGATATGCAATAAAACACGAAAGGGAGGGTGTCTGTGGAAAAGGTTAATAAAAAAACACCCATAGTGTTTTATGTTGGAATCGTATTATTAGGTTTAGTTATCATCAGTTCGTATTTCACGAATGGTTTATATGCTCGCTATGCTGTGTCGGAGTTTTCCTACGATGACGCAAGGATTGCATCCTTTGACGTAAATATTGTATCGGGCGTCAATCTTTACAGTAAGTTGATCGAACTTGGTGAAATTCAGCCAGGTGATGAAAGCAGCATATCCTTTACGGTAAACAATAATAGCGAGGTTGCGGTTGCCTTGAATATTACTGCGATTAATTTGACCGGGAATCTCCCGCTTGATGTACCGCTGAAGGGTACAATCGATGCAAATAGTCCTATTTTTTCAGAAACCTTGAATGCGGGCGAGAGTGCTGTGCTTACGTTTACAATTACTTGGGATGAAAATAATTCTGATCCTTCTGGTGCGGGAAAAACAGATATTTTGGAGCTGAGAATCGCGGTGGAGCAAGTTGATTAAAATGCGAGACAAAATGAGTGGAAAGGAGCAAAATGGCCATAAAAAAGAAAGATAATGGAAGAATGAATATCCACATAAGAACAATCGTATGCGCGGTTTTGGCTCTTGTGATTTTATCGACGATTGCTGTAGGTGGAATATTCGCAAAATACATAGCAGGAACTCAGACGAAAGGCTATCTTTCATCCCCAACGTTTTATTTTACCAGCGATATATTGAAAGAAACTGCCGTTTCCTATACTCTCAATCCTGGAGAGAACGGTGCTACCGAAGTGTCGTTTCAAGTTCGCAACTTTGCCGATGAATTACGAATTGCGGATAAAGATATTAGCTTTTCGGTTAATGTAATGCCGTCGGATGGCGTAACCGTTATGATAAACGGTATAGTAACCTCTACGGGAACGCTTTTGGCGTCCCCGTCTGACGGTTCTTCTGAAACCGTCACAGTTTCCGGATTAAAAAACGGTCAGACTTATATTATTACCGCAACAGGAGATGCCGGATTTGTTAGTACCTTGCGTGCAAGTATCACCGTAAAACCTGACGAGAAGGAGATATACAAGCATTTAGATGTTTCTGATCCGAATTATGTTCTTCTTACTGTATGGACGAAAAATCTTTCAGGAGCTGTAAATGTAAAGTTCCCGGATGGACTTATACCGGATGGTACGGATAATGTTATGAGTACAGTATACAATTATAAAGACGGTTCGTATGTAGCCTCTGAATTTATAGATAGCACAAACTTTGCCCATACTTATTCGTCGCATGTGTATAGATTCTTTAAGACAAATAATCAAGATTATACAGCAAGTAATTTTACTGTCAGACTGGGCACTGCTGATGCTATCGAAACAATACCCGAGTAGAAAGGAGCACTTAGTTTTGAAACTTATAAAAACAAAGAAATATGTGCTCATGATAGTATTTTTTCTTATGAGCATCTTTTTAATTGTAACTGTTTTTGCTGCAGAAGAGCCTGTTAAAATTGACAATAACGGTTCACGCCTTGTCGCAAAACACGCAGAGTTATCTTCGCCGTCATATCAATGGATGATTTCAGACGTGCTTGACAGCACATATTCCAATATCGACGGTGCGACAGGTCGATACTACGATATAACAGATGAAAACGAAGGTAAATATATAAAAGTATCCGTTAACGGTGTAGAAAGCCAGCCTATTGGCCCAATAGGAAAGCTTGTTGTCATGGATATAGGAAAGGGTGCAATTAGTCTCGGTACCAGTTACAGCGGCAAGGATTCCGATGGCAATTCCGTTTCCGGCACACATGCCGCTTCCAACATCTATGTGATAGTCCATAAGGAAAACGGAACCAAGACCGAAAATAACATCGTTTTCAGTGGTAATCTTCCGAGTGCGCCCTTTGATGTGACGCTTGCAGGCGTGAATATGGGCACTACCCCAAAAAACAACAACCAGGCACCCGGTAGCAGTGGCTCAAACACGCCGACAACCGGTGAAATCAGAATCCCTGCCACAAGTAGTGCCGTAAAAAAAGTGACCCTGCGTCTGCGGGATGAGAATATTGTTCGCTACATTTCCTATTACAACGGTAGTGATACAAACCAACCTGCAACGGTTGCTTCTTCTCTGAAAATAACAAATATCAACGGAGATGGTGAAGTGGAGGGCGGATGTTTATACGTTCCAATCAAACTCGCTCCCGAAGAAATTGAAGCATTTGTAAACAGTAAAACAAACTACAACCACTGGAATGCCGGCATTGGTGGAACGGACGGAAACTCTCTTGTTCAGAATTTGCATATTGCAGGCGGTAAGATACAGGTCGTAACCACGCTGGGCGATAACTGTACAGCTATCGGTGCCGGCGGTAACGGATACTGCCAAATGGAGATCTCCGGCGGTGAAGTTATTGCCCATTGCAACGGCACAGGTGCGGCTATTGGCGGTGGCATTGGCTGGAATGCTGCAGCCGGTAAGGCGGACATATTGATTACCGGCGGTAAAATTTATGCAGAAAACCACGCAAAAATTACCGCAGCCAAAGACGGAATCAATCATACGGTTGGTGGCGTGGCCATTGGATCCGGCAGCACGTTTCATTCAAGCGGTAGTAGCGGTACTGTTACGATTACCGGTGGCGAGGTGGAAGCCTATGGAGCTTACGGTAACGGTATCGGTGGCGGCAACAGCTCCTCCTATGCAGGTGGCGGTGCAACCATTAATATTACCGGCGGTACCGTAAAAGCGAACTCTATTGGTGGCGGAAACAGTGCCAAAGGTGCCGGTGGAGATGCTACGATCACTATTGATAATGATGCCAATGTCAGACTGACCAAAGAAGGAACCGATTGCGATTTCTGCGGTATCGGTGGCGGTAACAGTCTTTCCGGTAACGGCGGAAAAGCTACCATTACCGTGAAAAGCGGTACTATCAACTCTGACGGCTCCATCGGTGGTGGCGAAGGCGGCGGCACAGGAAATGGTGGCGACGCTACTGTAAATATTTATGGCGGTAACCTTACGGCTGCATCTATCGGTGGTGGTACCGGAAGTGTCGGCGGTCACGGCGGCGCAGCTATCGTTGAAGTAACGGACGGATTTATTGAAACCGGCTCCATCGGCGGCGGTAAAACCAACAACCCCAATGGTCAACTTGGATATGCCAAAGCAACTATTAAAGGCGGTGACATCGTCGGTCAATTCTTAATGGCGGCAGGGGGAACCGAGCGCTGTTCCTTTACGATGACTGGAGGCACACTACACGGTGTGAATACAGCAGATACGTCAAAGTTTATTTATGCGCAACAAAACGGTGCTGCGGTGTATATGGACGACCCCAATGGTATCGTTTCTATCTTCGGAGGCACCATAAAGGATTGCTCTGCCAAAAATGGTGGTGCTGTTTATATGACTGCGGGAACGTTTACCCTTTCCGGTGGCACGATTACCGATTGCCATGTCACAGGAAATGGCGGCGCTGTTTATCTCGGCGGTGGACAAATGACTGTTGTAGGAGGAAGTATCAAGGCAAACACAGCTAAAAACGGCGCAGGTGCTTACGTTAATGCGTCAACGCCAAACGACGGTGTTTTCGTGAGCGGTGGAGAAATCACAGATAATATTGCGGAAGAGAATGGCGGTGGTATTGCCATCAACAACGGATTTTATAAAATGACAGGTGGCGCCGTTGAAGGAAACACATCAACAAACGGAAGCGGCGGAGGTATCTATGTAGCGGCCAACGGCGTTGATGTTTTGGTCGATATCCGTAGCGGTTCGGTCAGCAATAACAAAGCAGGCATCAGTGGAGGCGCGATAGCAGTTGTAGGACAAAACAACGGATTGGAAAATATTTCGGTTACCGTTGGCGTCAATGAGCAACATTATGACGATCAGGGAAATGAGGTGACTTGCGATCACGATTATACGGCAGTAGGTATCGTGGTAGAAGCTTGTCCTGAACTCAAAAACAACTACGCAACGAAGAACGGCGGATGTATCTATATCACAGGTGGAGTTAAAACAATGCTCAATACATACTGCCTTGTTGAAGAAGGCAGCTCTGCGGCAGACGGAAAATCCAAGAGCAATTTTATGATGGTCGAGGGCGGTACTGTAAATATTTCCACCGCAGACGGCAACACCGAAGACGGGGGTAACTCCCACGGCAAGATCACAATCAATAACACCATTCATGTTTATGCCGGTGATATGGACCTTTATGGTTCTATGACAAACCCGCAGATTCTCGCACCGATTACGGTAGACGTTACTACTGAGCGTGGTTCTTACGAGGATCACCGAACATCGGATGGTGAATACTACAAGCTACAGTATTTTGAAAATTTTACGGATCCGGATACGGGCATTCGGACAGGTCAGTATACCGTGTACCAGATTAAGCATGGAGATTCACATGAGATCCTTCTCTCTATTTATGAGCATGAAGGATACACCATTGACGGTTGGTGGACAAGTGAATTTGGAGACGTTCCGGGAAGTATAGAATACCTGGTGAATAAGTCTTACGTGTTTACAAATGAGTCTGATGAAAATCCGGGTCATCTGACTCTGTATGCCAGATGGCTTCCTGTTGGATATTACGTTTATTTTGAATCCGGAACGACAGATTCGTACCGAGGCGAAATGGCTCATGTCCGATATAATTATGATACCGAAAATATGCTTCCGGCCAATGAGTTTTTTAGACCGGGATGGATATTTGCGGGCTGGGATTATGACGGTGAAGGCGATAAGGAGCTTCTTGCAGATAAGGCAACCGTAAAAAATCTGACCACGGACAGAAGCATTACACTGGTTGCCGTTTGGGTACTTTGTGATCATAAAGATGAACTCTTTTCCTATTCTGCTTCAGGGGATACTTTGACCCGTAGCTGTTATTGCGAAGAATGTACACAAACAGCTACACTCATTGCAGAGGATACAGTTTATGTTGACAACAATACTGCTCCCTATGAGGCTGAGATAAGGATTGTTACCAATGTTAAAAACGGGGCGCAGCCTAACAGTTGGACGCTTACTCCTATATACGAAGGAAAGAAGTACAATGGCAATAATTTTGATTCTGAAGAGTTTTTGATTGGAGCAGGCCGTTATTCGGTCAGCATAACCGATGGCGGAGAAACCGTTACAGTCAATTTTGAAATCAAAAAAGCTACAAGAGATACTCCCGAAAAACCACGGTATGAAAGTAATGAAACCAATCAGGAAATAACTAAGGGGCAAATTAAAATTATTAATCCGGACGATACGACGGGCGGCATTCTGCAATATAAGATCGTATGGCACGATGATCTCGGAACCTCTCATGAGGCCTTTGCCGATTTGAATACGGCAATTACAACGGGGTTCACTCTTACAACAAACTATACGAACTACTACGTGTATGTAAGATACGAGGAGGATGACAATCACAACGCCTCGGAGTGGATCAGAGCAGAATCGGTACTCTTTTACGTGGGTAACGTCTATATTTATATAAACAGTGAAAAGGGTATTGAATACTCAACGACGTCGGAAGAAGCACAACGAGGCTTGGTTATCGATGTTTATGCTTCTGAGGGCTATTATTTGTTTGATACAAAAGTGACAGATGATAATGAGGCTACTGTTATTGAGGAACAAGTGCTACGACAAAGATACTACATCGCAAATATTCCGGAATCTACATCAGCTCCAATTAATATTTATGTCACTATTACGGGTGTAAAGAAAGAAATCCAAATTTCCGCTAACATAACTGAGGCAGAAGAGTTTGGTACCGTGAAAGGCATGTCTGCGCTGATCACACGTGACTCGGCTTACACTGTGTATTTCGAAATTCAAAATTATGATGTGTACACCAATCCAAAGCTGGTATTCAACACACTGTTGCCTGAAAAAACGACGCTGATCTTTGTGGATAAGACAACGGGAACTCCTGTGCTTTGGTATTATAATGTGCTCAATTCAACCAACGAAATTGCTTTAAGCCAGTTTGTGCGAATGGGTGCTGAAAACACGCTCTTCAGCGTTCCCGCAAGTTCAATCGATACACCTTTGAAATATCAGGTCATCATTGATTTTGCTGATAGTGAAGGATGTTCCGGAGAGAATATTACAACTACATTTTCGGCTGATGTTTCGGCTGATGACAAAAGCAATGGAGCCCCCGACTTTCCTGCAAGCTCGCTTGTAAGCCAATTAAAAGACATTGCTTCTTCATCTGTTGTTGTTACTGATTCTGAAGAAGATACTATGCAAAAGAATTTGCATATTGAATATCTGCAGATCACAGACAATGCAATAGCGTCAAAATGGAATAATCGTTGCGGTGCGTTGCTACTGACCCCATTATGCGAACTTACCGAGGATGCCCGCATAGAAGTTATAGATCATACCGGAATGAAAACAACGTATTACCGTAATTTGAGTGGGCAGTTTATTATTTCTCTCGCAGGCAGTCAAAATGAGGATTTGCAGATAACTCTGATATCTGATATTTTTCCGAATGAGCAATCCGAATATACATTCCGAGTGGAACTCATAAGTTCCTGTTCGTTGGCGGGATTAGCTCCGTTGAACGGAATAAAGGTATATGATTCGAAACAGTTAACATTTACTAAAAATACAAAAGATGTAGAGCCTTCATTGAAAATAGACGGAGATAAGAATATATACAACGTTGGTGATACGGTTACGGTAAATATAGAATACCGAAACTGTCCGGAATATACTGTTCTTGTACTTCGACTACTAAGCAAGGATACATCTGTAAGCTTGTCGAGCAATACTTATGTAGATACAGGCTGGAAGCAGCAGAGTGATACCGTAGAGGGGGATAATTATGTGCCTCTTGGTCAAAATTTGACGGGAAGTTGTTGCATAGTAGTGGAACTGCGAGATATAACTGGCAACGTTATTACAAGCGTTCCGTATTACTTCGTCGTTTGCGAGTAATGATAAACACAATATATCAAAAAGAGCCCGCAAAAACATTTGCAGACCCTTTCCAGTTTACGGCGGGTAGATTTGTTTCTGCCCGCTGTTTTTTTCAGTATTTTGAGAACATTAAGTAAATAAGCAAAAGCCAGACGTCCAAACGCAGAGCTATGCTTTTTGGAGGTGGAATATGGTTGAAAATCGAAAAGAATCTTTATGGGTTCATTGTCCGAACTGTGGGGGAAAGACAAGGACGAAGGTATATGAAGATACAGTTCTTGTGAAATTTCCGCTGTATTGCCCTAAATGCAAAAAGGAAATTCGGATAGATGTTGTAAAATTGAAAATGGTGTTAAGCAAGTGAGCCCGACACATAAGTGCAGAGCCAGCTTTTCCGTTCAAAATAACGGACAAGCTGGCTCTTTGTCATTCAATAGGTAATGCGTTTTTGTCGCGTAAGGCTGTAAGTACAGATTGGAAAACAGGAATAAATGTTGCCGGAGAATTTTGCAGATTGTTTATGGCATTGTTGTCTCTCCATACGGGGAATTTTGCTAACATACGTAATGATGATCATGTAAAATCCGTTATGATAACAATTGATAACGGAATCTACTATATGAATGACTTAACCGTAAAAGGCGGTGTTTATTTTAATCGTGCACCCGTGTATGATGAAATAGCACGGAAACTCAACTCTTGTGCTGTTGATGGATATAAAGATGCTAAAGAGGATTTCGGTCCCGAGCATATTAATATGTCGAAATATGATTGGGAAAGATTTACCGAATCTTGCGACAACTGTTTAAAGATGTTGGATAAAGCTATTGAGTTTGTACGTGATGCAGAATTGGGAAAGACATTGTGCAAAAACATGGTAGTTATCGGCGAAGCGTGTAGGGATTCGTGTTCTTGGAAGTTCGATGTTAACTCTTGGACATACGATCACTATGTACAGGAATATTCATTTACAGCATCCGCTAAAGAATCACGCACAAAGGATATTAATGTTTCAAAGAACTGGGGCAAATTCTTTGAGCCTGCCCCTGTTGAAGCCGTAACAGAACAATTATCAAGCGGTCGTAAAGAAATTGAGCTTGAACTCGGAAGAAAAGCATATTGGGCAGAGCATCAGTCTGAAAAGCAAAGTTTGGAAAATGAAAAGAAAACTTTACAGGCACGTATAGAGGAACTGAATAAAGAAATTGCATCACTGCCAATTTTGTCGAAAATCAGTGAGGTTAAAAGCAAAATATCCTCGTTGACTAATGAAAAGAGTAGTTTGGGATTATTCAAACTCAAAGAAAAGAAAGCTATGCAAGAGCAGATCGATGATCAAGAAGCTGAATTGAGACAACTCGAAACAGCTGCTTCAAATCAGAAAAAGCCTTTGGAATCCGAAATTGCACGATGCAAGAAACGTATTCAAGAAATTGAAAATGAATTTAATAAAGAGCGCGGAACGGTATCTACAGAAGGAACACTTACCATTAAAGATGCTATTGCAGACGGAAAAATAACATTGAGCCCTGAACAATTGGTTAAACATCTTTTGGATAAATTGCCCTCTGGATACGAATTTGATGAACTCAGTGCATTTAGTTGTAGTTTACATAGAGATTTAGATGATTGTTGGGCGGTGGTTGTCGAACGTAAAGGAGTCGGAAGTTCAGGCATATTGCTTGTAATGCAAGCAGAAAGCGAAGAGGATCCTATTAAATCAATTATTGTTCAAACCTCTTGCGGAAGAGATGTAGATGACATTGCACTTTGGTGTCAGATTTGCTCTCTCGTAATTATGTCCTTGTTTGATGATGTTTCTCGTGATACGGCAGAAATCGTGGCAGCCAAGCTTATGCTTGATGATGAAAAATCGAGATTCTTCCAAGATGGACTTTGCATCGAGTATGTAACATATGAACTCAATTTGGAAGATAAAGATTTGGCTTTGAAATCTATGCTTATAAGATGATTTATAATATACGTCGAGGTGTTCGCCTCGGCGTAGTTTTTTCAAAGAAATAGTTACGATTACAGCGTGAGTTCTTTACTTTTGGGTCGAAATATGGTATAATATGTTATCAGCAATCTGTATTTAACGAGGTGTCAAATGATTGTTTACCATTACTGTAGTTTAGATGTCTTCACTAAGATAATATCGGGTAAATCAATTCGCCTATCCGATATAACAAAATCTAATGATTCCATGGAAATATTATGGATAACAAAGTACATAGAAGAAATATTTGACGAAGAATTCCAAAAGGAAACGGAGAAAACAAAATATTTCAAAGAAGACTACCCTAAAGATGTTTTTACGGAATTGAGAGAACATTACTCAAAGGAATTTTTTGATGAGAAGCAAAAACTATATTCATATTTTGTCTGTTGCTTTTCCGAAAAAGGTGATCTCCTTAGCCAATGGAGAGGTTATGCAGATGATGGAAACGGTATTGCAATCGGATTTGACGGTGATATCTTAAAGCAAATAGGAAAGCCTTCGGCAGACGATCCTATTAGTACGGATATTTTTAATTTCAATAAAATCGAATATTCTGAATACTCGCAAAAAGTGCAAATCAGAAAAATTGCCTCGGATTTGATAACAGAGTTGAAAGAAGTCGCTAAATCCAAGCCTTCTGATATAAAGCAGAATAGTATGAAGGCATATAATACATGTTTTCTCAAATTATTTAATTTGTCAATCTTTATGAAAAATCCTTTCTTTAAAGAGGAACAAGAATGGCGTATTTGTCATTGGACCGAAATAACTCCTAAGAATAAAGCATCCGGCATTCACATAAATGATGGCGTTACTTTGTCAGATATCGGATACCATCAAAGACGTGATGATATGATTCCGCACATTGATTTGAGCTTTGAAAAAAGTTCTAAATCAATGATTAAGGAAATAATTATTGGACCGAAATGCAAAGTTCGCGAAAATGATATAAAGACTTTTTTGATTTCTAACGGTATGGATTGTCAAATTTCCAAATCAAAAGGAACTTATCGATAAACTTTATATTATACAGAAAATGCCGAGCCAAGCCCACACGGGAAGGTGTAACGACTGGACACGGAGCATCCCTCGCGGATGAAGGCACAGTCTGAACTTGCGGGTGACCGTAAGAGCTACGCAGAAATGACGCAGCCTCTGCTTTTGCAGTGTAACAAAATTGAGTAATTATGATTAAAAATATGCTGCCTCGGACTTTGTTCTCTGCGGCAAAATAGTTCGGCGAATACCTATTTAAAAAAATCGTCGATAATCTCTTTGGAACCATAACCAAAAGATTGAAAAAAGTAAAATTGGCATGTTTAAATAAAGCATCCGTAAGACGTGTAATAAAAGTTACGGCTCTGATCCTAAGTACCCTTATTTGCCTTGGTTCGTTGGTGATAAGCGGTTTTTATTTAACGAACAATGTTTTGGACGAGCATATACTCGACTTTCAAATTGCCAAGGAGGTGAAATATTGCCTCCCCGTACAGCAATGTACGGAAAACAACTCCGTAAATTCGGCAAACATCTGTTATTGGTGGTGAGCTTTGGCTCACCGCTTTCTTTTTTAACAATAAACACTTTAGCCACTATCAAAGCGTTATTCTCACGCCGAGATAGTGTATTTTGTTTTTGATAATTTCAAGAGTAGGTATTCTTCCAAAATCACGCGTATTGTGTCAATGTAAGGCAAGGGTACATATTCCCTCCCCACTGAAGTTCGGTTCAAAAAGTAGGGGTTCACACCCCCTAAAAACGCAATTTGGGCTGATTTTTTACGCGCAACGGGAGAGGGACCCTCGATAAGATTTAAGCAACAAGGGGCGAATTTCGCCCCTTGTAATTTTGTCGAAAATATGGTAAAATATATGTGCAAGATCAAGGAGGTGGAAATATGGAATTTGACAGAAGCTTACTCGACAAGGAAGGTGCGCCGACCGAGGAAGAAATGCGTGAGTATTTTATTAAAAACGATTACACGACGGCGAAGTCCGACTTTGATGTTTCAAAGGTGAGTCAGGCTCAGGCGAAGCTATATATAAAAGCCAAAGGCTTTTTCCTTGACGCATGGTTAAAGCAGCAGAAGAAAATGGGTGGCAAAGGCTCATTGAAGAACTTTTCAAATGACCATCCCTTGAAGCTTATGGAACAGAAAGACGAGGAGCTTATCGTTGGCGTAGTTGGTAAAATTCTTGGTGACGAGGAGCAATATGTCCAGATCATAGACACCTTCTTCGACCAGATACAGCCTCAGTTCATGGTGGGATTTAACGCATATGCCGCTTCGGTAAACAAGAATGTTGATGACCTTACCGATGACGAGATCAAAATGGTTGTGGACAAGGTTGCTGATGCTTTCCTTGAAACAATGATGGAATTATTTATGAAGTCCCAAGGCATTCCCGATGTCATTGGAATGACAAGTGATGTTCACAATCAAACGCATCAGGATTTTCCTGAGACTGAAAATTTTGATAAAATTGATTTCCAACGTGCCTTTTATCATACACGTACAGAAATTGATACTATACTTTCTCTGGACGAATTTCAAGAAAATGATAACGATACGTGGGAGAGCGCCAAGAGCGTTTTTGAGTTAACGGATGATGAAATCGATCACGTATCAGAGGACAAAAAAGAGCAACTTATTTGGAATGCATATTATCAGGTGCTTGATAACGTTGAGCGCGAAATACTCGAGCTACGCATAAAAAAGTTTACCAATGAGGATATTGCAAAACAGCTTGGATATAAAACGCAGAGTGCCATATCAAAGCGACTTGCAAAGATGCGTAAAAAATTTGACGAGCTTATAAAAGAATTAGATGAACAACTAGATTAAACACAGTCCTTCGGAGTAAGATCCGAGGGACTTTTTTATTTTTAAAAATTTTTTGAAAAAATTTTATTATTTTAGGAACATTTTTGGATTTCTATGTCGGGGTACTTATGAGGGGGGAGTGATCCGATATCGGATATCAACCAACTGAGCAGGAGGACCAAGCCGACATTCCTTGGGTAGCAAAGCAAACACTCCTGCACAACTGAATAACCTGCCGTAAGGATACTTGGACGGTAGTTTTGCCACGACAGCAGATTACAAGATCTGTGTCAAGGGAGAAAGACGCACGAAAGTGCGTTCCGAAAGGACTTGACAAGCGAAACATTACCTACAAAGAAAACGCGCCAAAGGCGTAGGAACGTAAACGGATGTACAGGGACGCGTAATGTGAGAAAGACGCTGAACTTTCTCTCTCGTAGTTCTCGGATTACGCAAAACGTAATGTCAGCCATCACTTCTGTTGCGGGAAGTGATGGCTTTTTTCTTTGCAATTTTTTAAGAAAGGAGGACCTTATGAAGAATTATTTTCAGGTTCAAAGCGATCTGTTTGACTACGAATTAACACCATATGACATCGCCGTTTACAACTATCTGGCGATGAGAAGAAATCGAAGGACAGGCACAGCGTGGCCTGCGGTATCAAGTATTGCGAAGGATTGCAATATGGGAGAATCAACGGTAAGACGTTCTATCAAGCTCCTAAAGGAAAAAGGACTTGTTATTGTAACGCCGCATTACCAGCCAACTCACAAAGGTTGGAATCGTCAGACGGCAAATATCTATGAGATACCGGGGCTGGATTCACAGTATGATACCGCCCCTGCTACAAAAGATAATGGGCCGTATCTGGAAGGTGGAGAGGAAATATATACAACCAAAATTAATAGAACTAAATCTATTGAACCATCTTCAACTGAACAGGATTTTGCCGATGAGGAATACGATGAGCTCAAAGGTATTCTGTTCCATAAAGACGAGCTTTACAGATACACTTCTGCCGATATCGCAGAACTTGCGAGACGTTCGCTTGACTCATTATGGCAGAAGAAAAAGATGGCTGTTGATGGTATTGATTACACGCAAGACGAGATCAGGCGTCTCATAGTCGAGGAACTCGACCCGTGGGTAATGTCGGATGCGATTGAGGCGTATCTGACCGCAGATACGGTTAAAAATCCAAGTGCGTACTTGAGCACATGTATTCTTTCTTCTGCTATTAACTATGGCAGTAAGATTGCAAGACAGGCTGAGAAGGATCACCGTGACGGTAAATGGTGATTTTGCGAGTTTCGCCTTTGTATTACGACCGCCCAAAATGGCGGCCGCAAAGGCATCGGGCTAAGCCCATACCCCTATATTATTTACACTAAAAGAAAGGAAATCAAAATGAAAAACCAAGAACAAAAAACAGTAATTATTCCGTTCCGTGTCACACCCGCGGAGAAGGAAAAGATCGAAGAAATGTCATACGGACATTACAAGCTGATGAGTGATTTCATCAGAGAATGTATCTTTAAAAAAGATATTATTATCATCGACGGAGCTGACAAAATTGCCGATGAGCTTCGCCGTATCGGAAACAATATAAACCAACTTACAAGAGCCGCAAATGCGGGAATTATCTCTGTGGTTGACCTAAGAGAAACAAGAAAGGAGCTGGCAGAGCTATGGCAATCGTTAAATTCGTTGCAGCGAAACGGACTATAAAAAGTGCGCTGAATTATATTACAAATCCCGAAAAAACAAATGAAACTTTAGTATCGGGTGTCAACTGTACTCCCGAGAGCGCGGAGAGTGAATTTGATTTTACTAAAAGAAAATTCAACAAACACGGTGGACGTGAGTACTATCACATCGTCCAATCTTTCAGTCCCGATGACAATATTACTCCCGAGATCGCACACGAAATAGGTATTAAATTTGCGGAATATTTCAAGGGATATCAGATAGTAATCTCCACTCATTGTGACAAAGATCATATTCACAACCATATGATTATGAACTCCGTAAATTATAAAACGGGAAAGAAATTTCATCAGAGCAAAGAAGATCTAATGCGCGTCAAAGAGTTTTCAAACAAGCTCTGCCTAGAGTACGGTCTCTCTCAAACCGAGCCAAAATCCGATTGGAAAGAGATGCCCAAATGGAAAGCGAAGCTTAGAAATGACGCTTATTATGCGGCAAAAGTGTCACGCACAAAAGAAGAATTTATAAAGCTTATGAAGAGCTATGGTTACAAAGTAAAATGGGAGGACGGACATAAATATATCACGTTCACCACGCGCGACGGAAAGAAATGCCGTGACAATAAACTCTTTGCCGAGCAATTATTAAGAGAAAATCTCGAAATTTATTTTGCTCTCGGAGGTTGTGATTCAGGACTAGCGGAGCAGTACGCGGAATACAGAACTCCCGTTAAAGATAACGTAGGTTATACCTTCGGCAATGGATTATTTATGTTACTCAAAAATCTGCTTGAGAGTGTGCCTCCCGAGATGCAATACGAGCCTCCAATAGAACGAGGTGAGCTTGATAAAATGACGCTCATGGAACTTGAAGCTATGGGAATTAAAGTCGAGCCAAAGGCTTTTGTTTACTACTCGGCAAACGAACCTTACGAGGAAGAGCGTATGGGATTTTATCTATAAAAAATATATGTCTTGTATGATAACTCTTGCCGTGTGAGCTGGACTTTGAAGTCCGCTTGTGATATCATTGCGTTACACGGAGGTAGCGCAAAAACCATTTAAGAATAACAAAGAAAGGATAATTTTATGAAGAAAAATAATAGCCTCCCAATCGAAAGAGTCACCTTTGAATACGTTGGAACTGACAAGCAGTTCAATGAATTTCTGCGCTCAGTCATCCACGATTACGTGACAGATGATAAGACCCTGCCTGAGCAGAAAATAACCGATCATAACGAGCAAAATATTGCTTGATATGAAATATATTTCAGAAGAAAGGAAAAGAAAAAATGAAAGTATGGTTATACTATCGCTTGTCCAGAGATGAGGACAAGAAACTGAACTCACTCACCAACCAAAAGAAAATACTCGTGGACTATTGTGACAGCCACGGATATGAGATCGTCGGTGAGTCATTCGACGATAACGTCAGCGGTATGCACTTTGACCGTGACGGTATCGAAAAAATTTATGAGGAAGTGGATAAGAAAAGCATTGATGCGGTCGTGGTCAAGGACCTATCCCGTTTGGGTAGGCACAAGACACAGACCGCTATTTTTATCGACTACCTTCGTCAGAACGATATCCGAGTGCTGTCGGTCACCGAAAACATCGACACAAGCAACGAGGATGACGAGCTTATCGTTGGCTTCAAGGGAATATTCAACGATATGTACTGCCGCGATATCTCAAAGAAGATACGCGCGGGATACAAGCAAAAGCAGAAATCGGGGATAGTCCTTATTCCTCCTATGGGTTACTTCAAGGATAAGAACACCGGAAAGGTTGTAATCGTAGAGGAACAAGCCGAGATTGTCCGACGGATATTCACGCTCTATCTTGACGGATACGGGCTTAAAGCAATTGCCAATATACTCAATGAAGAGGGGATAAAATCCCAAGGATACTATCAGCAGCAGATACTCGGAAAAAGGCTTGGCAACAATAAACCCGAGATCGCGCACCGCTTCCTGTGGGAGAGCACAGGTGTTAAACGAGTTCTGCAAAATGAGTTCTATACGGGAACTCTCGTCTGCCATAAGTCCTACACAAATAAAATAAACCACGTGAGGAAAGAACTACCTCCCGAGGAACATTATCGACACGAAAACTTTGTGCCTGCTATCATATCAAGAGAGATATGGGAGCAGGCACAATTTTTACTATCCGAGAAAGTAAGAAATAATGTGAGAGCATCAAGCGGTAAGCCTTGCCACAGATACACGGGACTTCTCAAATGCGCTGACTGTGGTTCGAGCTTCAGTTGTAAGACAAGGCGGTGGAAGAATAAACCCGACAGATACGAATACGTCTGCAACGGATACCACCGCTACGGCAGTGAAAACTGCACCTCTCACAGAATCGACGAAGCCGACCTCGACAACCTCATATATGAGGAGTTGATGAGTATCAAGGAAGATGCACAAAAGAATTACGACAGCATTGAATCCGACGTCAAGCGTTGGCTGTCGCAAAAGAACACCGCAGAAAAGCGTATACGAGAGCTTACGGCAAAGCTGGAACAGCGAAAGAGCGACCAGCAGTTGATATTGCTTGAACGTATCCGTGATCGAGAACACGCAAGTGTGTACGATGAAATGCTTGTAAAATGCGATGCGGACATCAAGACTCTAACAGAACAGATCGATGCGATACGAAACTTCGAGGAAACTATCCGCAAGAGAAAAGCCGAGATCAAAAGCGGAATCGATATGCTGGACGAGATCATAGCTGAGGGAGCTATCAGCAACACGCATCTGCGAATGCTGATAAAGGAAATACTCATAGCAGAGGTGGACGGAAAGCTGAGGATAAAGATACAGATGAAAGCGAAGTTTAGCTCACACATTGATTTTATCCCCGACTATGACGATCCGATGTATCAGAGTATGGGGCCGTATCAAATAAAGTTATAGTATAATTATAATATAGTCAGGCAGGTAGTAATCAAACTACCTGCCTAAAATTAAATCCTAGTTGAAAAAAAGCAAAAACCATGTTATAATTATATAAAAAAGGAGGATATTATGGATTTTAAAAATACTAAATCATATTCGAACAATTTTGAATCTTTAATTTTAAATATGCCATCATTAAATGATCAACAACAATATTGTAATAGGTGGTTGAAACATTATGCTGATATTATAAAAAATTCAGACAAAATAGGGTTTATCGATTGGGAAATAAGAAGTTGGAAATCTATAAAAGAGATATATGCCTCAGCCATTTTTTATAAAGAAGCAGAATATGCCTACGCAAACAGATGTATGAGCTCGTATTATTTTTTGCTTTATTATAGTCTTTTTCATGCAATGTGGTCAACACTATGTTATTCAGTTAATATTAATATTGAAACTTTATTGCAACTTACACATCAAAATTTAGGAAATTCATTCAAAAATACATTTTGTACGGGTAATAATGCTATTGTCAAAGAAGAAATATATACTACTTTTACTCAGTTAAAATTATTGCGTGAATATTATAGTTATACACCCCCATTAAATCTTTCACTTTACAAAGAAGAATATATAAAAAAACTTGACGAGTGTTTGACACAATGCTTTCAATTGAGCAACTTACACTCTTTCCTACTAGAAAAATCATTCCAGAAGCATGGATGTATTCAAAAAATTTCCACTAGTAATGAACGAGAGTATTTTTTGGAAATGTTTAAAAAAGCGGTAGCACCTAAAAACACGGACGACAATAACTGTATTTTAGATGAAGCAGATAATAATCGAAAAAAAGAAATCTTATGTCAAGGTGTTGGGGGGTACACATCAATACGTATTGAACTTGATCATACTTTTGATGAATTTAGATCATACAATGACTCAAGTCGATTTTTTTCAAAAGGAATTAGTTCGCAAGATATTTATTCCTATATTTATGATAAAATTGTATAATAAATAATTTGGCAGACACGCAACATAAGCTAATGAGCCGTGGTTACGTGTCTGCCAACAATTTTCAAAAGAGAAAAGCCTCGAAAACGTAGTGTTTTCAAGGCTTCCGATGGTGCGGGTAACAGGACTTGAACCTGCACCTCCTTGCAAAGACTAGAACCTGAATCTAGCGCGTCTGCCAGTTCCGCCATACCCGCATATTAAGTTTTCCTTTAATTTTTACACGGAGTGAGGTCTCCGAAGCGGGACATGTAACAAGTCGTTAAGGCGTTCACCAAGTGTGACGATGTGTCACTGAAGTGACACGACCTGAATCTAGCGCGTCTGCCAATTCCGCCATACCCGCATATGAGGTAATAGGTAAGAGTGAATAGTGAAGAAGTGAGAAGTGCAGAATGCAGAGTGCAGAGTGCAGAGTGCAGAGCACGAATTCACTCGTAATATTACCGGAAGCTTTGAAGCATCAAAGCATTAATTATAATACCATATTTAACATGATTTGTCAAGACCAAATTCAAAAACATTTTAACCTTTGGCTTCCCTATTTTCATTTTTTCAAATCGGGAGGATAATATCCTCCCCTGCGGTAGAAAAACAATCCACCCGTAGTGACCGACTTAACAAAGCGATGTAAAAGTAGGAATGGATTTTCACCGTATATTTTTCATTTTTTTCACAAAATTATATAGCAGCTATTGTCATAATAACCAAAAATATTATTTTTTTATATATTTTTTTATAAATACTTGACAAGAAACTGTTGCTATGTTATAATGGTAAAAAATTGAATAAGATTTTTTTAAAAAAATTAAAAAGGAGAAAAGAAAATGAAAAACAAAAAGTCTGTTAAACTCGTCTCGCTGCTTATGGTCGCTCTCGTTTTGATGACCGTATTAGCAATGCCCGCGCTTGCCGCAAGCGGTGCCGGCGAAGCCGCAGCCCCCACCTTCATTGAGAGATTATTTGACACAATCGTAGGAATATTCACCAGCCTGATCGACGCACTTTTCTTCATTATTACTACATTGGCTCAGGCATTGTTTGACGTACTTATGGCAATAGTTGACTCTGTTAAGTGTCTGTTTGACACCCTCGTAAACATAATCAGATCCATAATTAACTTGTTCTAAAAGTTATCCTAAAGGCTTACCGCCGATATCGGCGGTAAGCCTTTTTTGATTTATTCTAAATTTTTTTATTTTTCCCCCGAATATTTTCCTCACACCGCTTGACATTTTTCGATACGTTTGGTATAATAGTTGCGTTTGAAACTGTTGCGTATGCAACTATTTTTAAGAGGTATAAAAAATGCTAAGTTTTATGAAGATGCTGAACAATATCAGCCGCTCTCAATCAGTATATCGGCACTCGCGGATCTCGGCAAGTGACTTGAATCCGGGGCACTACGCCTTCATACTTGCTATCTGCCGAGAGCCCGGGCGATCTCAGGAGGAGCTTGCGCGAGAGCTGTGCCTTAACAAGAGCACGGTTGCCAGAGCGCTCAACTCTCTTGAGACCAACGGATATATTCTGAGGACTCCCATGCCAAACGACAAGCGTCAGTTTTCCGTCCATCCCACCGAAAAGATGCTCGGCGTTCTGCCTAAGGTAAGAAAAGCATCGGCTGAATGGAGAGACCTGCTCTCCGAGGGAATATCCGAGAGTGATATGGAAATATTCAATTCGGTGCTTGAACGTATGGAAGAACGCGCGAGAACCATTATTGAAAATCAGGAGGCGGTAAAATGAAGTGGATGCTTAAATACCTGAAGCCCCTGCGACTTCGACTTACAATAGGGATCTCAATAAAGTTCGTAGCGACGACCGTAGAGCTTCTTATTCCCTTTCTGCTCAGCTACATACTTGAAAACGTAATAGTCACAAACGACGTCGGAAATATTCTGTTTTTCGGCTCTCTTATGGCAATATGCGCGCTTGTCACCTGTATTGGCAATATAACGGCAAACAGAATGGCGGCAAAGACTGCCATGCTTTTTTCAAGACGTATGAGACGTGATCTTTTTGAAAAAACGCTCAATCTTTCCGCAAAAAGCACCGACAAGTTTACCATTCCCTCTCTTGAAGCAAGAATAACGTCAGACACCTACAACGTACAGAATTTCGTTACCATAATGCAGAAGATGGGCATCAGAGCGCCGATCCTTCTGATAGGCGGCACTGCCATCACTATGATTATGGACGTAAAGCTCGCGCTGGTTATGCTGGCGACTCTGCCGCTGATATTCGTGATAATATACAGCATTTCCCGTATGGGTATTCCGCTTTACTCCAAGGTACACCATTCGGTTGACGGTATGATAAGAATAGTGCGTGAGGACGCTCAGGGTATCCGCGTTATCAAAGCACTATCCAAGATAGACTACGAAAACGCGCGCTTTGACAAGGCAAACAAGGCTCTCAAAAAGAGCGAGACGCGCGCGGGCGTGATAATGGGTGTGGCAAACCCCATTATGACTCTGCTTATGAATATGGGTATCGTTGCGGTAATCGCCGTAAGCGCGCATTTCGTATCCAAGGGTAGCTCGTCAGCCACCACAGTTATCGCGTTTATGCAGTATTTTACTCTGATATCCATGGCGATGATGTCACTCTCGCGACTCTTCGTAATGTACACGCGCTGTGCCGATTCCGCAGCCCGCATATCATTAGTAATGAATGAAGAAAGCGAGCTTACCGTTTGCGAGGACGACGGACGCGGAGATACTTCCCTGCACATATCCTTTGAGGACGTCAGCTTCTCGTATCTCGGCAAGAAAAACGACCTCAAAAACGTTTCCTTCTCCTTAAAAAGAGGACAGACCCTCGGTATTATCGGCGCTACGGGAAGCGGTAAATCCACGCTTCTTCGCCTGCTTATGCGCTTCTACGACACAAACTCCGGTATTATCCGTATAAACGGCAAGGACGTGCGCTCCTACACCCCCGAACAGCTTACCGCTATGTTCGGCGTGGTCTTCCAGAACGACTTTATCTATGCTGACACTATCGAGGAAAATATACGCTTCGGACGTGATATCTCACGCGAGGATATAGAAAAAGCCGCAAAGATAGCTCAGGCTCACGATTTTATCTGCGCGATCCCCGACGGATACGCTCACGCCGTTTCCACGGGAGGCACCAATCTCTCGGGCGGTCAGCGTCAGCGTGTGCTCATATCACGCGCGATAGCGGGTAACCCCGAAATACTTATACTTGATGACTCCTCGTCCGCGCTTGACTACAAGACCGATGCAAATCTTCGTCTTGCGCTCTCCACAGCTCTCCCCGACTCCACGGTCATAACCGTAGCACAGAGAGTAAGCTCGGTAAAGAACTGTGATCTTATTCTCGTTATAGAAAACGGTGAGATAATAGGTCACGGCAAGCACGAGGAGCTTATGCAAACCTGCTCTGAATACAAAGAGATCAGCGACTCACAGATGGGAGGTGCTTTCCTTGACTGATAAGAAAACCAACGAAAAAAAGCCAAAGCTTAAAAAAGGCATCTTCTTCAGACTCAGCCGATATGTGCTTCTTCAGTGGCCGCTGTTTATAACTGCCCTGGCACTTACGCTTGGCTCAAACCAGCTATCTCTGCTCGGCCCAAAATACTCGGGCGCGGCGATTGACTCAATAGTAGACGAAAGCGGTGTAAACTTCCCTGCCGTATGGGAAAATATCGCCCTCATGATCGGCTGCTACGTAATATCCACACTGCTTTCCTACGCGCTGTCCGTGGTAATGTTAAACCTCAGCCAGCGTACCATCTACAAGATGCGTAAGCAGGTATTCGAAAAGCTGACCACGCTTCCCGTAAGCTATTTTGACACTCACGCGACGGGTGACATCATAAGCCATTTGTCGTACGACATCGACACCATCAACAGCACCCTCTCCCACGATCTGATACAGGTAATGACGAGCATTTATACCGTCATCGGCTCGCTCGTATTTATGTGGAACATATCAAAGCCAATGATACTTATCTTTACGATAACCGTTCCCGCATCCATACTTTTCACGCGCTACCGTTCAAAAGTAGCTCGCCCCGCTTTCCGAAAGAGAGCTAAAAAGTACGGTGAGCTGAACGGCTTTGCCGAGGAGATGCTGACAGGCTCGCGCACAATTTCCGCCTACGGACGCCAGGAGGAGATATCCTCGCGATTCAACAAGATCAACGACGAGGCAATGGACGCCTTCTGCAACGCGGAATGTCAGGCGGCAATACTCTTCCCCACGATAAATTTCATCAACAATATCTCCCTGACGCTCGTTGCCATAATGGGCGGTGTGCTTTATATGTACTCACAAAACGGCACATTCCTTGCAACCTCCGCGTTTTTCATATCGCTTGGCGGTGTGGCACAGTTCGTACAGTATTCGAGAAGATTCGCAGGGCCTATAAACGAGTTCTCAAACATTCTTCACGAATTCCAGTCGGCGTTCTCTGCCGCAGAGCGTGTCTTTGCAATACTTGACGAAAAACCCGAGCCCGAGGACAAGCCCGACGCGCAGGCAATGACCGACGTCAGAGGCGACGTTGAGATAAACGACGTAACCTTTGGATACACGGACGACAAGATCATACTCAAAAACGTATCAGTTCACGCGCCGCACGGCAAGACCGTGGCGATAGTAGGCCCTACGGGCGCGGGAAAAACCACCATTATAAACCTTTTGATGAGATTTTACGATCAGCAAAGCGGTGAGATACGCATAGACGGCATACCTTCGATAGACATAAAGCGCAAGGATATGCGACTCGCCTTTACTATGGTGCTTCAGGACACCTGGCTCTTCCGCGGAACTATATACGAAAACATAGTTTACGGCAGAGAGGACGCCACTCCCGAGGAGGTCTATGCCGCCGCAAAGAGCGCCAAAATCGCCTCTTACGTCGAAAGTCTTCCCGACGGCTACGATACCATACTCACGGACGACGGCGTCAATATCTCAAAGGGACAAAAACAGCTGATAACCATTGCCCGCGCATTCCTGTCAAAAGCGCCTATCCTCATTCTCGACGAGGCTACCTCAAACGTTGACTCGCGCACCGAGATACAGATACAGAACGCTATGAATAAGCTCATGGAAAACAAGACCTGCTTTATAATCGCTCACCGCCTTTCCACCATACAGAACGCCGATGTCATTCTCGTAGTAAAGGACGGAAATATCATAGAGCAAGGCAACCACGACGAGCTTATCAAGGCAAGGGGATTCTACCATTCCCTTTACTACTCTCAGTTCAACTGATAGCTCTATGCCGCTGCGGTATAATTTGTCAGCATTTTCCCACCGTTTTTTCGACTTAATCTCTTTACAAAATACAATATGTGTGCTATAATTAGCCACGGGGCTTGTAAAAGACCTATTTTTAAAAGCTTTGGAGAAGATTATGAAAATCAAGAACACCGCAAAGCAGTTAGCTTACGATACGGTTTATTCAATAATAGCGGGATTTATAGTCGGTACTGCCTTTCACTTTTTTCAGAACAGCAACGAGTTCGCCCCGGGCGGCGTTGGCGGTCTTGCCACCATCACCTCACACCTGATCGGAAGTCAGGCGAGCTGGTCTATTCTGATGGTAGCGTTTAACCTGCCTATCTTTATTCTGCTGAGTATATTTATAAACCGAAAGCTCGGTACCATGCTCAGTATTTATATGATAACGCAGTCGGTTATGCCGTATTTTTATAACGCCATCGGCGGAAAGCCTTATTGCCTTGCAAATAATTCCGACGACTTCAACATTGTATTTGCCTGCATAGCTACGGGAGTTATCTCGGGCGTGGGCTTTTCAATGATGATAAAGCATTTTGGAGCGGGAGGCGGCACTTACGGTATTTCCGCACTAATAAAACTCAAAAAGCCTGAGCTGAATATCGCATCCGTTTCCTTTGGAATGGACGCCGCCGTGGTCGTCATCGCATTCTTCGTTTACGGAAACAAAATCACCCCCGTTATCTGTACTATGATAAACCTCTTTATCGCGAATATGATAGTGGATAACGGTCTTAACGGTATGAAAAACGGCTATAAATTTGAGATCATCACAAACGATCCCACCGCGCTCTCTCAGGAGCTTATGGAAAAGCTCAAGCACGGCGTTACCCGAATTCAGGTTCACGGAATGTACTCGGATACCGACAAATATATGCTGATGTGCGTTATAAACAAGCGTCAGATAGGTGAAATGATGAGAATACTCAAATCGCACCCCGACACATTTGCAAGCTTTGGAAAAGTAAACGAAGTATTCGGAAACTTCAAAAGACGTACATAAATATTAAAAAAATACAAAAAAAGCGCAGGAAATACGCCCTGCGCTTTCATTTTTTGTGCGAATTTTTAATGAGATTGTTAATAAATTATCTTTTTCTGCATAAATGTTCAAAAATCTCTTGCAATTGTTTGTAATATATGATACAATATCGTATATTATCTTATTATAGCAAAGGAGAAAAGCTATGAAAAAATTATTAACAGCATTATTGGCTATCGTGATGGTTCTTTCAATGGTGAGCTGTGATATCAACGACGTTATATCAAAGATCCCCTTCCTCGGACCCCACGAACACAACTTTGTTCTTTCCGAGGCTGATTCGACCCCGGCTACCTGCCTTGCAGGCGGCGTAGAGGTTAAGGTCTGCTCCTGCGGTGAGAAACAGGAAACCGCACTTGAGGCTACCGGACACAGCTTGAGAGCCGCTGCTTTCACACCCAGCTGTACCGAAGCTGTCACGAAGACAGAGACCTGTACTCGTTGCGGCACAAAGATACGCACAAAGATTGAAGCTACCGGACACAATTTTGAAGAAAATCCCTCCGAGCCCTCCAGACTTGCACGCTGCCTGAATGAAAACTGCGGCGCTTGCACCTGGGTTGAGTACGAAGGAAAGCATACAGAAGCTCTTACGTTCAACTTCACCAAGGAGCACGAGGCAGCGCTTGACGCAATGTACGACGAGATCCTCGCTGCCCTCGACGCAACTGACAGATACGATCCCGCCCTCCACGCATTTGCTGAGGAAGGCGCACTTGCTGAGGCTTACAAGGCCCTTGATGACAAACACACCGAATACTACGAGATGGTTCTTTATGCAATATCTCAGAAGCAACTCGCAGAGATCGCTTACTATTGCGATATGGATAACGATGAGCTTAAGGAAACTATGGAGTACATGAACGAGTACTACACCGCTATCATAGCTAAGTTCTATACTCTCTCCCGTCCCTTCTACGATTCCTGCTACCGTGAGTTCTACTACCAGGGTATGACGGATGAGGAGATCAATTCCTTCCTCTTCGATTCTGACACAGTATCCAACCCTGAGTACACCGCTCTCAAGAACAGAAACAGTGAGATCGAGACTACCTTCATAGCAATGAGCGATGCTGAGAAGAAGCTTAACGTGGCTACACTCTACGCTGAGTTTGCTGAGAACAACAACAAGATGGCTAAGCTTATGGGCTACGACAACTACCTTGAGTACGCATACGAAAACGTTTACGGAAGAGATTACACCTACGAGGAAGCAGGACAGTTTGCCGACTACGTAAAGACCTACCTCTCCCCCGTATTCAGCGCAGTTTACACAAAGTGGGATAATATCGCAGCAGACTCTCAGAAGTCCATCGACCAGTACTACACTCAGGTAAGAGATTCCTTCTTTGAGTCTGTCGACGGTAACACACTCGTTAACGATTACATCGATCTCCTCGAGTTCAACACCAACCCCGAGAAGATGATCACCTTCTCCGATGAGTTCAACAAGCTCATGAGCGAGGGTAACATGTTCAGAGGCGACTACGAGGGCGCATTCGTTACAACTATCGGCTTTGCAAACCTTCCCATCGCTTACTTTGGTCCCGGATATGACAACGCGTTTACTATCGTCCACGAGTTCGGTCACTACATGAACGAAATATACAGCATGGGAGTCAGCGATACACACCCCAACTTTGATCAGTCCTACGACCTGCTTGAGATGCACTCTCAGGGTAATGAGCTTCTCTACCTCTGCTACGTAAAGGAAAATGCAGAGTTCAGCGAGGTTGCTATCGATCTTATCGAGAGCTACACGCTCGTTAACATGCTCTACCCCGTACTTGCAGGTATGACGATCGACACCTTCGAGCAGGCTATTTACCTCGGTACTTACGACGGACTCGGAGCTGACGTTATTATGGCAGACGGCAAGATCACCGCGGACGAGTACCACGATCTCTACTCCTACATTTGTGAGGACTTCGGCGGCAAGGGCGTTCTCGACGGTTACTGGGAGCACGGTATGACAATTACCTCTCCTTGCTACTACATCTCTTACAGCGCATCTGCAATGGCAGTTCTCCAGCTCTACGAGATGGCTAACACAGACGGATTTGACGCAGCTAAGGCTTCTTACCTCAAGCTCTTCACATACGTTGACGTAAATCCCGAGATGACATTGAACGAGACTCTTGCATACGCAGGAATGCTCACATATCAGGATAAGGGTCTTTACGAGGCTCTCTACAATTACTTCAGCGTATACTACGCACCCTACATGCCTAAGTAATCATTAAAACAATAAAAATCTCCTATGGCAATTTGCCATAGGAGATTTTTTATTTTACTTACCTATCACGGCATCTGAGCGGTACCGCCCTCAAGCTGTGACTTTTGGAACTGAAGCATATAGAGGTCGTAATATCTTCCCTTCTTGGCAAGCAGATCAAAGTGATTACCCTGCTCTATTATCTCGCCGTGAGAAAGAACTATAATATTATCCGCGTGCTGAATGGTGGAAAGACGGTGAGCGACCATAAGCGTCGTACCGATGTTCATCATCTTTTCAAGCGAATCCTGAATAAGCACCTCGGTCTCGGTATCGATGTTCGCCGTTGCCTCGTCGAGAATGATAACCGAAGGCTTGTGGATAATGGTTCTTGCAAAGGAGAGAAGCTGACGCTGTCCCGCTGAGAAGTTATTACCTCTCTCGCGGACCTCCTCGTCAAGCCCCTTGGTGAGCTTTGAGATAAACTTGTCCGCGTTGACGTACTTACAAACGTCCATTACTTCCTCGTCCGTTATATCGTCATTTCTGAGCACTATATTGGATCTGATAGTTCCGGAGAAAAGGAATACGTCCTGAAGCATCTGACCGAAATGGCGGCGAAGAGATGAGATCTTGATATTCTTGATATCGATGCCGTCTATGAGTATCTGACCCTTCTGAATATCGTAATTTCTGCAAATAAGTGAGAGTATGGTGGTCTTACCCGAGCCCGTTGAGCCTACGAAGGCAACGGTTTCCTTGGCGTTTACCTTAAAGGAGACGTCCTTGAGCACCCATTCGCCCTCATTATAAGCAAACCATACGTTCTTGAACTCAATGTCGCCTCTAACGGTATCAAGCTCTATCGCGCCCTCTGTGTCAACCACCTCGGGCTTCATATCCATTATCGTAAATATCTTCTCCGCAGATGCAAACGCCGACTGCAATCTGTTGAACTGCTCCGCAAGCGTCTGAATGGGGTTGAAGAACTTTGAGATATACATATAGAAGGATATAAGCACGCTTGCGTCTATGATCTGTCCAAAGAATGACAAACCCTCAATGTGTCCTCTAGCCGAGAGATAAAGGAGACAAAGCACCGAGGACATATAAAGCATATATACGGTGGGGCGGAAAATACCGAAAACGAAGATCTCCTTCATCTTGGAGCTTCCGAGCGTGCTGTTCTTTGCAAAGAACTGATCGTACTTTCTGTCCTCACGGTTAAATATCTGGGTTATCTTGATACCCGAGAGATTTTCAGAGAGGAAGGTATTGATATCCGTGGTGGCGTCCTTTACCTTTCTGTACGCTCTACGGGAGAATTTTCTGAATATTACCGTAAAGATAACTATAAAAGGAACGAAGCAAAGCACCATCAGCGTCAGTGCGTAATTGAGGCACAGCATTGCCGCAAAGACACCGACGATTATAAAGCAGTTCTTGATAAGGTTTACAAGCAGATTTGTAAACATCATTGAGATCGAGCCCGTATCGTTTGCAACACGCGTTACAAGCTTACCTACGGGTATCGCGTTGAGCTGTGAATGTGAAAGGCTCTCGATATGAACGAAAACGTCCTCACGGAGATTTGAGAGTATCTTCTGACCGATCTTCTGAAGAAGTATTGCCTGCAAATACGAGCTTGCAAGAGATACGAGAAGTATTCCCGCGTAAACCGCTACGAATGATAAGAGATAGGACATCTCAAACTCACCCTCAAGCACCTGACCTATCTTACCCACGAGAAGCGGGGAGATAACGTCGTACGCGATAGATACCATCATTATAAGAAGAACTACAAGAAAGCTCTTGTAATGCGGCTTTGCGTATACGATAAGTCGCTTGACGATCTCACCGTCCTTCATATTACGGTCAAAGCCGATCGCTTCTTTTTTATTTTTCATAGTCGCAAAGGCAACTATAAATACCGTGGCGATAAGGGAGATTATTCCTCCGATGATCAGGAGAGGATATATTTTATAAAGCTCTGTCATTACATTCCCTCCTTATTCTCTTCAAGACGCTGAAGCTCAACCATAGTCTTATACGCCTCACAACTTTGAGACAGCTCGTCATGCGTACCGACCGCGGTGACCTTACCGTCCTCCACGAGTATGATCTTATCCATCTTTTCAACTGTTGAAATTCTGTGTGCTATGAGTATGGTGGTCTTGCCGCGTCTGTTCTCACGCAGATTCTTGATAATGACCTCCTCGGTCTTGGTGTCGACCGCGCTTACCGAGTCATCGAGAATTAGGATAGACGCGTCCTTCATAAGCGCTCTGGCAATCGAGATACGCTGCTTCTGTCCACCCGATACGGTAACTCCTCGCTCACCGAGTATAGTGCCATAATCCTCTGCAAACTCGCTGATATTAGAGTGTACGTCGGAGAGCTTTGCGGCATTTACAACGTCGTCACGCTCAAAGCTGTCTGCCGCAAAGGCGATATTATTCTCAATGGTATCGCTGAAAAGGAAATTGTCCTGCGGCACGTAAGCCGAATATTTTCTTACGGTCTTTATCGGAATATCGTTTACGTCGTGTCCGTCTATAAACAGCATTCCGTCGGGAACGTTGTAGGTTCTGAGTATCAGGTCAACGAGCGTGGTCTTTCCCGAGCCCGTTTTACCGATAATACCTACGTTCTCACCCGCTTTTATGGTAAAGTTAACGTCAGAGAGGGCGTCGTAATCGGCGTCGGGATATCTGAAAGTGAGATTTCTGAACTCAATATCGCCACTTATGTGGTCAACGTCACGTACACCGTCACGGTCCTTGACATCAATGGGAGCGTCAAGCAGCTCACCTATTCTCTTGAGCGACGCTTTTCCTCTTGATCTCATTTCGATAAGAGAGGATACTGCCATTACGGGCCATACCACAGAGGTGAAATAACTGATAAATTCTATAAGCTGTCCTGCGTTAAATACGTCCGTGTAAACGAGATAACCGCCGTAACCGAGAATTACGCAGATTACCGACTCAACGAACAGCGTCACGGAGTTGTGCAGAACTACGGATATCTTGGTAAACTCGATATTTACCTTCTCGTTATCCTTGTTGAGCTTCTTGAACGCCCAAAGTTCTTTGGCTTCTTTAACGAACGCCTTTACAACGGCAATTCCCGAGAAATTTTCCTGAGCGAAATCCGAAAGCGCGGAAAACGCCTCCTGTCTTTGCTCCCACTTGCGCATCATGAATTTTCCCACGACCGCACCGATAGCAAAAAGGAAAAACATAGGTATCATCGAGAAAAGCGTGAGCAGAGGGCTCATGCTTGCCATTTTGTATACAGCAAGTCCGCCGAGCATTACTGCGTCAAAAAGCATCAGCAAGCCGTCGCCAAAGCACTCGTTTATGGTTTCGATGTCGTTTGTAAACAGCGACATCATGTTACCTACCTTATTTCGCTGATAATACTGCTGAGAAAGGTCCTTGCAGTGATCAAACATCTCGGCTCTGAGGGCAGTCTCTACCTTAACCGCGGTTCCGAAGAAGCAGATTCTCCACACAAATCTTCCCACGATCAAAGCAAGTATTACGCCAAGCATGGGAAGGCAGATCTCGTCAAGCACGAAGTTCATATCAAACGTCCGCAGCTCGCCGCCTATCATCACCTCGCCATTTCCGATACCGTTGATTACCATACGGTACAGCTCAGGTATTTTAAGCTGGACAAAGTCGACCATCGAAAGCGCCAACACGCCCAGCAAAAGCATTGGCAAATGCTTTAAATAATACTTATTTACGTGCTTTCCTAATATCACTTTACGCCTCCATAAGCATATAATAAACTAAGATATTATTATATCACAATAATTTATTTTTTTCAAGTATTTTCGCCTATATTTATACATTTTTTCTTTCACGTCAAGTTAATTTTATCACTCTCGCAACAATTTGTACAGTGCATTCGAACAAGCAGTAGATTTTACTGTATAAAACGCTGATTTTTGAAATTATTCAATAAAAAATCACCATCAGAAATCTGATGGTGATTTTTTATAACTTGATATATTATCTCTGAACTCTGCCGCTGCCGTCGCCGCCTGCGAGCTTTTCAACCTCGGAAACGCCTACTCTGTTGTAGTCGCCCTCGATGGTATGCTTGAGTGCGGATGCCGCAACTGCAAACTCGATAGCTGCCTGAGTGTCCTTACCTGTAAGAAGCGCGTAAATAAGTCCGCCGCCAAAGCTGTCTCCGCCGCCTACGCGGTCAACGATATGAAGGTGGTAGGTCTTGGAGAAGCAGTAGTTCTCGCCGTCGTAGAGCATACCTGCCCAGTCGTTATCGTTTGCGGAGATAGAAGAACGGAGCGTAATAGCAACCTTTTCAAAGCCGAACTTATCAGCGAGCTGCTTTGCAACGGATTTGTAGCCCTCGTGATTAAGCTTTCCGCCGTAAATATCGGTGCCCTCAGCCTCAATTCCAAATACGTCCTTTGCGTCCTCCTCGTTGGAGATGCAAACGTCAACGTACTCGCAAAGCTTTGTCATAGCCTCACGTGCCTCAGCTCTTGTCCAGAGCTTGCCACGGTAGTTAAGGTCGCAGGATATCTTAACGCCTCTTGCCTTTGCCGCGCGACACGCGTCAAGGCAGATATCTACCATATTGCCGCCAAGCGCGGGGGTAATTCCGGTAAAGTGGAACCACTCTGCGCCCTCAAAAATGCTATCCCAATCAAAATCCTCACGGGAAGCCTCAGCTATTGCGGAATGAGTACGGTCATAGATACACACGCTTCCTCTCTGAGAAGCTCCCTTTTCAAGAAAATAAATTCCTACTCTGTCGCCACCGCGAACGATAGCAGAGGTATCAACTCCGAAATAACGGAGTGAATCAACTGCCGCCTGACCGATAGCGTGCTTAGGCAGCTTTGTTACGTACTTGCTGTCAAAGCCGTAATTTGCAAGGGATACGGCTACGTTAGCCTCACCGCCGCCAAAGGTTGCCTGCATCTGATCGTTCTGGAAAAATCTATAATATCCGTTGGGTGCAAGGCGAAGCATAAGCTCGCCGAATGTAACTACTTTTTTCATCTTTCTTCCTCCATTTTTTCAAGTGCTTCTTTTACGAAAAAGCTTCCGCCGATGGCCGCGATCTTATCAAACGCCAAAAACTCATCAATATTGCTTCTGTCAACTCCGCCCGTGGGAATGAATTTTACCTGCGGGAAGGGCGCGGAAAGCGCCTTAAGAGCCTTAAGACCGCCGTAAATATTTGCGGGGAAGAATTTTACCGTGGTAATTCCAAACTCAAGCGCCGCCATGATCTCGGTAGGTGTTACGCAACCGGGATAGTAAGGAATATTTCTCTCGGTACAGATCTTTGCAACCGCGGGGGAAAGTCCGGGAGATACGATAAACGTAGCGCCTGCCGCGAGAGCCGCCTCACACTGCTCTGCGTTGATGACCGTGCCTGCGCCTATCTCCATATCGGGATAGTTCTTTGCCGCATAAGCGATCGCCTCAGCGGCGCAAGCGGTACGGAAGGTGATCTCGGCACACATAATGCCGCTTTTCTTAAGAGCTGTGAGGATCTTATCAGTCTCGGCAAGCTCCTTTATTACTACTACGGGAATAAACTTTTGCATTTTTTCGTCCTCCTTATATCAAACGCCCGAATATGCGGCAAATCCGCAGTCGATGGGAAGTACAACGCCGGTTATTGCGGATGCGGACTTATCGTCACACAGGAACAAGGTTCCGCCGATAAGCTCGCTTGCGTCTACAAATCTGTCCATAGGCGTACCCTTAAGTATCTTTGCGCTTCTTGCAGTGGGCTGTCCGTCCTCACCGAAGAGCAGCTTATAGTTCTGAGCAGAAACCAAGAAACCGGGAGCTATTGCGTTGCAACGAATGCCCGTTCCCGCAAAGTGTGTCGCGAGCCACTGGGTAAAGTTGGAGATACCTGCCTTTGCCGCGGAATATGCGGGGATCTTGGTAAGAGGTGTATACGCGTTCATGGAAGAAATATTGAGTATGTTACCGCTCTTCTTTTCAACCATATCCTTTGCAAACACCTGAGTGGGAATGAGAGTTCCCTGGAAGTTGAGCTTGAACACGAAGTCCACGCCCGACGCGTCAAGATCAAAGAAGGATTTGCCGCCCTCCTTTGCCTCGTGCTGATACTCGTTATCGGTGGTAGCTCGGGGGTTATTTCCGCCCGCGCCGTTTACGAGAATATCGCAAGGTCCAAGGTCGGCAAGTACCGCCTGGTGTACCTTTTCAAGCTCCTCGGCGTCAAGCACGTTTGCCTTATAACCGTTCATAACAAATCCCTCGGAGCGAACCTCAGCGGCGAGAGCCTTTACTGCGTCCTCGTTAAGGTCAAGTGCCGCAACCTTTGCGCCCGACTGTGCAAACGCGCGAGCCATGGCGCCGCAGATAAGTCCGCCTGCACCCGTAACTACGACAACCTTGCCGCTGTAATCTACGTTAAGTGGAAGATCCATCATTTTTTATTACCTCACTATATTATTTATCAAATTTATCAAGCATATCCCATACGCCGAGCATATACATAATGCCAAGCGCGCGGTCGTAAAGTCCGTAACCGGGGCGTACGTTACCGGGGCGCTCGTCCCACAGATGTCTGCCGTGGTCGGGACGGATATATCCTTCATAGCCCGAGTCGTGGTAAGCCTTAAGAATATCAAGAATACCCGTGTCACCGTCACAGTCTCTGTGGCTTGCCTCGGAAAAGTCTCCGTTTTCAAAATGCTTTACGTTTCTGATATGTGCAAACGCGATTCTGTCGCAATGCTTACGAACGATATCCGCTACGTTATTGTTGGGGTCAGCGCCAAGGCTTCCCGAACAGAGTGTCAGACAGTTGTACTCATCGTCAACCATGCTCAGAAAACGGTCGATATTCTCACCGTTAACAAGAAGTCTGGGAAGTCCGAAGATATCCCATGGCGGATCGTCCATGTGTATAGCCATCTTGATATCGCACTCACGGCAGGTGGGCATTATAGCCTCGAGGAAATATTTGAGGTTTTCCCACAGCTTTTCGTGGTCAACTCCCTCGTAAGCCTTGAAAAGCTCGTCGAGTTTTGCCATTCTCTCAGGCTCCCAACCGGGGAACGACATATTGTACTTCTCGGTAAAATCGAGAATGTATTTCGCCATAGCGTTATAGTCGTCCTGAATCATATTCTTCTGATAGAAGAGCGCGGTAGATCCATCTCCTACGGGATGGAACAGGTCACTTCTCGTCCAGTCAAAGATAGGCATAAAGTTGTAGCAAATAACCTTGACGCCGAATTTTGAAAGGTTGCGAATGCACTGCTTGTAGTTCTCAATATATTTGTCACGGGTAGGCAGACCTATCTTTATGTCATCGTGAACGTTTACCGATTCAACGACGTCCATATTGAAGCCGTATTCGTCAAGCTGACGCTTTACCTCTGCGATCTCCTCCTCTTCCCATATCTCGCCCGGCATCTTATGGTGGAGCGCCCAGACAATACCGTCAACTCCGGGTATCTGTTTGATATCCGAAAGCTTTATCTTGTCGTTGCCCTCACCGTACCAGCGAAAAGTCATTTTCATTGGCATAAAATTTCCTCCATATATCAAAGTTTAAAATAATTTTTTGCGTTACGGTAACAAATACCGCTGACGATCTCGCCGAGGAGCTCATCGTCATCGGGATACTCGCCGTTCTCTACCCACTCACCTATCAGCGCGCACAAAATGCGGCGGAAATACTCGTGACGGGTGTAGCTGAGAAAGCTGCGGCTATCGGTAAGCATTCCAACGAAATTGCCAAGCAGTGAAAGATTTGCAAGACTTACGAGCTGATCTCTCATTCCCTGTTTGTTATCGTTGAACCACCAAGCACTTCCGTGCTGTATCTTACCCTCTGCCTCAGTTCCCTGGAAAGCGCCGATTATCGTGTCAATGGACGCATTATCACCGGGATCGAGACTGTATATTATGGTCTTAGGCAAAGCTCCCTCATAGAAAAGCCTGTCAAGCACCCTTGCAAGCTTATGTGAGCCGTTATTAGCACCAATCGTATCAAATCCAACGTCCGCGCCGAGCTGCTCGAACATCTTGGTGTTGGGGTTACGCATGCAGTTATAATGAAGCTGCATTACCCAGCCGAGACGCGCGTACTCACGTGCGCAGTGCAAAAGCAGCTCTGTCTTGAGTGCCTCTGCCTCAGCCGTTGATATTTTCTCTCCTATAACCCCTCTGCCGATCAGAGCGTCAAGCTCCTCTGCCGACGCCTCGGCATAGATCATAAAGTCAAGTCCGTGGTCACTCGCGCGACAGCCGTGAGCGTCAAAATACGCAATACGGTCTGAAAGCGCACGCTTAAGAGTTTCAAGGCTGCATATCTCAATTCCCGTAACCTCGGAGAGCTTTGCGATGTACTCTCTCCAGCCCGCCTTGTCGATGTTAAGCGCCTTATCGGGACGGAAAGAGGGGCCGACGACGGTATCAAAGCTGTCGTCCTCGGCGATAAGCTTATGATATTCAAGGCTGTCAACAGGATCGTCGGTAGTACCGATAAAAGCAACGTTACTCTGCTTGATAATACTGCGGACGCTCATATTCTTCAGCTTCTCGTTGCACAACTCCCAGACCTCCTCAGCGGTCTTTTCGCTGAGCGTTCCCTCAAAGCCGAAATAATTCTTAAGCTCAAGATGGCACCAATGATACATGGGGTTACCGATAGCCTTGGGAAGCATACGCGCGAACTGCAGAAATTTCTCCTTGTCGGGCGCGTCTCCCGTAATATAATACTCGTCCACGCCGTTAGAGCGCATCAGACGCCACTTGTAATGGTCGCCCGAAAGCCACAGCTGAGTTATATTTTCAAATTTCTTGTCCTCGTATATTTCCTTAGGACTTACGTGGCAATGATAGTCTATTATAGGCATATCCGCAGCATACTTCGAGTACAGCATTCTTGCCGTTTCGGTATTCAAAAGAAAGTTTTCACTCAAAAAACGTTCCATTATTTTATTACTCCTGTTTTATTTTTAATTATCCTACTTTTTTGCATCCTCACGATATTCCTTAGGCGTTTTGCCTATCTGCTTTTTGAATATCTTTGAGAAATACTGAACGTCCATTATACCGCAATGAAGCGCTACGGTCTGGATCTGAAGATGCGTGGTGTTAAGCAGATATTTCGCGTGCTCGATACGTCTGTCTCTTATATACTCGGATATGGTCTTACCCGTTTCCTTCTTAAAGAGCGTTGCCAGATATCCTCCGCTTATTCCCTGCGCCTCGGCAAGCGTGGCAAGAGAAAGCTCCGCGGATATATCCGAATCGATAAGCATTACCGTCTTTTTTACTATCGGTGAATACGATGCCGTAGAATGCTTGCTTACCAGACGGCAATACGATGAAAACATCTCCTTCATAAGCTCGGATATCTTCTTGCTGTCCGTAACCATCTCGATACGTCCCGCGAACTTTGAAGAAAGCTTGTCTATGTGAATGGGATGCACTCCCCCGCGCTCCGCAGCCTTGCGAAGCAAAGTGTTCATTATTATACAGTAATTCTTTCCGTTTCTTACGGGATCTGGCACACGCCTCTCGAACTGCTGCTCGCTGAACATGGAGTCAAGCAAGGTCTCCTTATGCCGCTGTCCAAGCTCTACCGCACGGATCATTTCATTTTCAAAGGCATACCTGTGCTCCATCATCTCAGCGCTTGCAAGCATCTCGTCAACAGACTCACCGCGAGTCGTGGTGTCCGCGGGAAACACGGGCAGTGAATAATTCTTATTGAATTCCACAACCGCAAACGTAGACGTCTGCCAGATACGCTCACAAAAAGCGTCCAAAGCCGCCAAAATACGGTCGTTCGGGGCAATGATAGGCAGCGCGGAATAATACTCCTTAAGCATTTTCTGCGTCGCGGGAGAGATCGACAGACGCTCGCATATTTCCATAAACTCCTTCGAGGATACCGGGGAGGAAAGATACGGACCTATAAATAAAATATTTTTCTCGCTCGTGATAGGCACTCGAAGACACACGTATCTGAGATTGAATTCGTTGCGAAGCATATACTTCGTACCGCCATCAACGTTACCTACTATCTCCTGAACGCTTACGTCCTTCTTCAAAAACAAATTTGAGATACCGCTGAAGTTTGGAACAATAGTCGAACCTATACTGTCAAACACAGACAGCATAGAGCTACCGATATGACATTTATCGAGAATATCACGAAAAAAATTCAATTCCGCCGTACAACTCATAACGATCACCTTTTAGTAATTTCAGCAATTTGATAGTTTTCATATAGTATTATATCACATAATTTTGATAATTGCAACAATTGTTTTAGGTGTTTAGATGAAAAAAATACAAAAATTGATGAATTTTTTACTACCGTTTTTTTGCCTCAAAGTAGTATAATAATGATGTTATCATATAACTCGAACAAATTTTAAAAAAAGAAAGAGGAAATGACACATGAAAAAGCAACCACAACTTGATGCCAACGGCAAGCGCAAATTTGGCATTCGTGACAAACTCGCATACGCGGCAGGCGACGCGGGCTGTAACCTCAGCTTCGGTCTTAAGAGCACCGTACAGACGTTCTGGCTTGTTTACATGATGATGGAAACAGGCTTGTTCGCTATCCTTCTCCTGATCGTTCAGGCTTGGGACGCGGTCAACGACCCGCTTATCGGTTCTCTTATCGACAACGATACGAGAAAGTACAAGCACGGTAAATATAAGACCTATATTTTCATCGGTGCTGTCGGTCTTCTCGTAGGCGGCGCAGCAGTATTCCTTCCCTTCCCCAAGGCAGATACCATCGTTAAGGTCGTTCTGTTTATTCTCGGTTACGTTGTATGGGACGCAGCGTACACTATGGCAAACGTTCCCTACGGAACTATGCTCAACATAGTTACTGAAGACGCAGGCGAAAGAACTCAGCTCTCCGTATTCAGATCCATCGGCGGTGCAGTTGGCGGAATGGTTCCCGGTATCATCCTTCCTATGATCATCTGGAAGAAGGTTAAGTACGACGGAACATTTGACTTCCTTAAGGGAATCGAGATCCCCGATAACGCAAAAGACAAGTTCAGCCCCGAGAACATAAAGATCAATCCCGAAACAGGCTTGGAGTATGCAGCAGGCGAAGAAGTTCTCAGCCCTCTGACAGGTAAGCCCCTTGAGATGCTCCTCGGTGACCGCGTATTCTGGGCGGCACTTATCATGGGCGCTCTTGCTTTCGTATTCTTCATGTTCATGCTTAAGAATATCACCATCCGCGGAAACGAGTATGCAAAGCTCAACGAAGACAGCGGCGAAAAGGTAAATCTTATCAAGTCCTTTGGTGCTTTCATCAAGAACCGTCCTGCAGTTGGTTGTACGGTTGCGGCTATGGGTATGTTCCTTGGTATGCAGTCTGCTACCACCGCAAACACCATCATGTTCGCTACTCACTTCGGTCAGGCTTCCCTCTCCGGTGTAGTAACCGCAGTTGGTTTCCTTCCTATGTTTATATTCATGCCTCTTGCGACAAAGCTCGTTAAGAAGTACGGTAAGAAAGAGGTCTCTACCATCGGATCCGTTGCAGGTCTTATCGGTGGCGCTATCCTCTGCGTATTCCCGCTTTGCCCCTTCAATCTCCAGCTCATCGTTTACATGATCGGTCTTGTATTCTTTGGTCTTGGAATGGGCTTCTACAACTGCGTATCCTGGGCTATGATGGGTGACGCTATCGACTACTCCGAGTGGAAGACAGGCAAGAGAGAGGAAAGCGTTGTTTACGCGCTCCACTCCTTCTTCCGTAAGCTCGCTCAGGGTATTGGCCCCGCAGCAGTTATCGCTATCATGGGTACTTCCCTTATCGGCTACGATTCCGCTCTCGGTACTATCGGTCAGTCCGCAGAGACCGCAGGTAAGCTCTGCTGGCTCGTTGCAGGTCTTTACCTCTTCAGCGCAGTTTGCCAGTTCGTAGGAGTTGCACTTATTTACAACATCGACAAGAAGACTCTTGACAAAATGACTGCGGATCTTGCAGCTCGCAAGTCTGCTGAATAATTATAAGCAATTTCAGGCGTCCGACGGAAAAATTCGGTCGGACGCCGTTTCAGGTATTTTAGTACTAATAACAAGGAGAAAAATATGAGAAATATACTCAACATAAACAAGGAGTGGCTGTTTATCAAGGATTGCTCTGACGTATCCCGCAAGGACGGCGAGCAGGTAAACCTTCCTCACAGCTGGAACTCCGTAGACGGTCAGGACGGCGGCAACGACTATTTCCGCGGCTCTTGCCTTTACACAAAGACGCTCAACCGCGCTGCTCTTCCCACTGCTGATCTTTATTACATCGAATTCCGCGGAACAAACGCATCCGCAGACCTCTTTGTAAACGGCAAAAAGCTCGCTCACCACGACGGCGGTTACTCCACCTGGAGAGTGGATATCACAGAAGCTCTCACAGAGAACACCGAGCTTGCAGTAGTCGTTGAGAACACCGTCAACGATACCGTATATCCTCAGATGGCTGACTTTACCTTCTACGGCGGTATCTACCGTGACGTAAATCTTATCTGCGTAAACCGCGCTCACTTTGACCTTGACTACTACGGAGCTCCCGGTATCAAGATCACTCCCGCGGTAAACGGCGCTGACGCGACCGTTGAGGTTGAGGCATACCTTGAGAACCTCACAGGCGCTCAGAAGCTCCGCTACACAATCTACGATAAGGAAGAAAACGAGCTTCAGCAGATAGAGACCACCGAGACAAAGGTTACATTTGAGATAAAGAACGTTCACCTCTGGCACGGACGCCGCGATCCTTACCTCTACTGCTGTGAGGTTGAGATCGTTGAGGGTGAGGAAGTAATCGACAACGTATGCAACCGCTTTGGTTGCCGTACATTCGAGATAGACGCAAACAGAGGCTTTATCCTCAACGGTGAGGAATACCCCCTGCGCGGCGTATCTCGCCATCAGGACAGATGGGGCTTTGGTAACGCACTTCTCCCCGAGCATCACATCGAGGATATGGATCTTATCTGCGAGGTTGGCGCTACTACCATTCGTCTTGCTCACTATCAGCACGATCAGTTCTTCTACGATCTCTGTGACGAGCGCGGTATGGTTATCTGGGCTGAGATCCCCTACATCTCCAAGCATATGCCCACAGGTCGCGAGAACACCATTTCTCAGATGAAGGAGCTTGTCGCTCAGAACTACAATCACCCCTCCATCGTAGTATGGGGACTTTCCAACGAGATCTCTATCGGCGGCTCTGACGAGGATCTGCTTGAAAACCACAGAATTCTCAACGACCTCGTTCACGAGATGGATAAGACCCGTCTTACCACTATTGCGGCAGTTTCAATGTGTAAGATGGACGATCCTTATCTCCTGATCCCCGACGTTGTTTCCTATAACCACTATTTCGGCTGGTACGGCGGTGACACCACAATGAACGGACCTTGGTTCGACAAGTTCCACGAGACTCACCCCACCATTCCGATAGGCTGCTCCGAGTACGGCTGTGAGGCTCTTAACTGGCACACCTCCGATCCCAAGCAGGGTGACTACACCGAGGAATATCAGGCATACTACCACGAGGAGCTTATCAAGCAGCTCTTTACAAGAAAGTATATGTGGGCAACTCACGTATGGAATATGTTTGACTTCGGCGCTGACGCAAGAGCTGAGGGCGGCGAGAACGGACAGAACCACAAGGGTCTTGTTACATTTGACCGTTCCTACAAGAAGGACGCGTTCTACGCATACAAGGCATGGCTCTCCACCGATCCCTTCGTACACCTTTGCGGTAAGAGATATATTGACAGAGTTGAGGACGTTACCAAGGTAACCGTTTACTCCAATCTCCCCGAGGTAGAGCTTTTCGTTAACGGTGAGAGCATCGGCAAGAAGACCGCTGAGGATCACTTCTTCTACTTCGACGTAAAGAACGTTGGCGAGAGCACCATCGTTGCAAAGGCAGGAGAATTTACCGACGAGGGCAAAATCCGCAAGGTTTCTGAAAGAAATATGGACTACGTTCTCGTTGAAAAGGGCGCGGTTCTTAACTGGTTTGATATTGACGCTCCCGAGGGACGCTACTCTCTCAATGACACCATCGGTGACATTATGAAGTCCTCCCGCGGTAAGCTTTGGTTCGTAAAGATGGGACTTACGCTCAAGAAGAAGATGGACGCCAACAAGAAGGGCGAAAAGAAGGGCGAAAAGAAGGGCGGCGGATTTGAAGTTGACCTTAAGTCCGGCGGCGGCATCATGGAAATGATGGCAGGCTTTACCGTACTCCGTCTCACAAGCATGATGGGTATGATGAACATCTCCTTCACCAAGGAAGAGCTGCTCAAGATGAACAAGAAGCTCAACAGAATCAAGAAGCCCAAGAATAAGTAATAGATAAATAATACAAAGCCCCGGAATGGCATTACTCCGTTAAGAGTATCACGCCATTTCGGGGCTTTATTTTTTTGCAAAAATTGATATTTTTTTACTTTTTTGTATATACAAACGTCTTATTTTGTGGTATAATGGTGAGGTATTTGTGATGGTTTTGTGAATATTATCACTTACCGTACTGAAAATTTCCACGCAAAGAGGACAAAAAAATGAACGTACTGAAAGAATTTTTTGGTTGGGGTGGCTACACCCGTGAGGCAGAGGGCTTTTTATCGTGGCAGCATCTCACATTCGTCACGGCACTGATGGCAATAATGGTCGCTCTCGCCGTGCTGCTTGGTCGCAAGAACCGCTCTTCAGACGATAAAGCTAAAAACCGCGTACTTATCGCGGCGGCAATACTTATTGATTCATTTGAGCTATGCAAGATAGTACTAGCGTGTCTGAAATCGGGAGATCCGTGGGCATGGCTGTACGATCTTCCCCTGTTTTTGTGCAGTATTCAGCTTATCGCCATACCCGTTGCGGCATTCTCAAAGGGCAGACTGAAGTATGCGGCACTTGATTTTGTGCTGATATTCGGTATTCTTGGCGCAGTTCTCGGCACATACGGCGTGGGCAACAACTACGGCACGTACCCCGTTCTCGGCTGGGACAACGTAGTATCGGGAATCACGCACTCCATATCGGGATTTTCCTCGCTTTACATAGCAATATCGGGAATGTCAAGCATGAAAAAGAAAAATATACCCACATCGATGGCTATTCTTTTCTTCTTCTGCATCTGCGCGGCTATTGCAAACAAGCTGCTCGACTATAACTATATGTTCTTGGTACGCCCCGACGGAACGCCCTACGAGATATTCTACTCTCTCGTCGGTGGCAATCCCGTTCTCTATCCCACGGTAGTCATTTTGCTGTTTGTCGTCTATATGTTTGCCTTTTACGGAATTTATTTTTACATTGATTCAAAACGCGCGAAAAAAAGATTTTTCTGTTGACACTGTGAATGTATTATGATATAATAAGTATGTAATTGTGAACGCATTGTGATATAATAGATATATAATAATATATATTAAAGATTTAATATATTACGGAGGTATATTATGTTTTCAAAGAAGAATCAGCAAACCGTACACGAGCTTATTACCGAGCAGATAAACGACGTAAAGACCTGTCTTATCAATTTTGAGGGTTTTATGCGCGCATCTACCGCGCCTGAAACCGTTGTTGAAACGCTACGCGTTCTTGCGGGTGGCGTTGCTCAGGCTGAAAATGAAGCTGACGTTTCCCTGCGCAAGATGATAGACTCTCTTGCAGAAACCGCTTACCTTCCCTCCACACGTCAGGAGCTTATTTCTATTGCAACCGACTGCGACCGTATCGCAAACAAGTGTGAGCACTTCGCTCAGATGTCCATCTTCCAGAGATTCCGCTTCCCCGCAGAGTTCTCCGAAGACGTTAACAAAATACTTGCTATCACCGACGAGCAGTTCGAGCTTCTTCAGAATAGCGTAGGCGCGCTGTTCTCCGATTTCGGTGCGCTTGCAAAGGACCACAGAATACTTGACGATATCCGCGCTCACGAGTCCGCTGTTGACAGAATAGAGCAGAAGCTTTACGACAGCATTTTCGATATGAATATCACACTTGCAGAGAAAATGCAGCTCTTCCAGTTCGTTGAATGGCTTGCAGACCTTTCCGACATTATCGAGAACATCGCAGACAAAATTCAGATCATGCTTATAACGAGAAAGGCGTGATCGACCATGGCTATATATTTACTTTTATTTGCCGGACTGTTTATGGGCTGGTCGCTCGGTACTAACGACGCGGCTAACGCCTTCGGTACGGCGGTTGCAACCAGAGTTGTAAAATACCGTACCGCTATAATAATAATTGCAGTTATGGTCATGACAGGTGCGGTGCTTATGGGTCACCAGAACATCGGCAAGCTCGCAAGTATTGCGACCAACAACGCAGTAACTGCGTCTCCCGAGCAGGTAACGCAGGCACTTGAGGCAGGCACGCTTGAAACTCTCAAGCTCAAGTCCGCGCTTAAGGCATTTATCATTTTTGCCTGTGCGGGAATTACCGTTTTCGTAATGAGCTATCTCAAATTCCCCGTTTCCGCAAATCAGTCCGTTACCGGCGCGGTTATCGGCTGGGGACTTTGCTACGCGGATTACAGCAATCCCGTAATACTTAAGGGTAACCTTGGCGAGATACTTGAATTTATGTCCACGTGGCTGATAAACCCCCTGGGTGCTGCCGCAATTTCATTCGTTCTCGTATTGTTCGTTAAGAAATTTATTGAAAAGTGGCTTGTCTCACTCAAAAACTACGATATTATCATTAAGCTCGGTTACATCGGTGCAGGCGCGTTCTCTGCTTACAGTATCGGTCAGAACAGCTCCGCATCCGTTACGGCATTCTATTACGATCCCACCGGACTTGGAGCAAACCTCATCTATGGAAACGACGGATTCTTCAACGGCGCACGTATTGCCGCAATTCTCGGCGGACTTGCTATCGCTGTCGGTGTTCTTACGTTCTCAAAGAGAGTTATGATGACCGTCGGCGGAAGTATTGCTGAGATCAGTCAGGTAGACGGATTTGTGGTTATCATCGCATCCGCGCTTACCGTTATACTTATGGGTAACCTTATGGGTATCCCCGTATCCACCTCTCAGTCCGTTGTCGGCGCGGTTATCGGCGCGGGCCTTGTAAACGGTGTGAAGAGCGTAAACTTCGGCGTATTCAAGAGAATCGCTATCGCTTGGGTAAGCTCTCCCACGGTTGCGGGACTCCTCGCATACGGCGTAGCATTCTTTACAAGAAGCTACTTCGGCGCATAAGATACATATAAAAAAGGCAATTGCAAAAGGCTGGTTCTCGTAAGTAAGTTTGATATTGTTTTGTAGGGGCGTTCATCGAACGCCCGCGGGCGACCAATGGTCGCCCCTACGGATAAACAAATCTGATCCGCAGAAAACAAATAATAAACCCCGACAGATTAAAAAAGTCTGTCGGGGTTTATTTTAATCAAGTTTCAAATATGGTTTTGAGTATTCAATAGCATCCGTGGGAGAAATCTTTGATTTATCATCAAGTGACAAGAAAGCTCTCGGATAATTATGAAAGGCCTTTATATATCGACTAATAGTGCCAATATAACCTTTTTTTGTTTGCACTACGTTATTGAGACATTCTGATAAGATAGCGTGCATTTCAAAAAGTAAATCTTCGTATTCATCAGAATAACCGGACATAGCGGTAGCCTCTTTTAAGGCATTTGAAAGCTCATCTTGGTCATAACCATACGATGTAGACAAAATAGTAATAATTTCTTCAGTTTGTGAAAGAGATATATTTTTCAAACCAATACACCCGGTTATAAATTGCATTGCTGAAAGATCAGATATCAATTTTTCTCGGTTATGCTTCCATACTAATTTGTTGAAGTTCATAGTTTTCAAGCTAACTGCCGTTCGATATAGCAGAGAAGCTAAAACATTTGCCCTTGTCATAAATATCCCCCTATTACAAACTTAAATCTATTTATTGCCGGTTTCGCCTATGTATTACAGCGTTGCAAGCAACGCGGGCACAGGGCAAAGCCCCCGCCCTACGATATACCCCATTATAACACAAATCGGCAGAGAAAACAA
>JBGVPV010000047.1:0-50716 GCA_045127215.1 Eubacteriales bacterium
AAGATCAAAAAATAACAGACAAACAGAGGTTAGTATGAAAAACAGCAAACTTACGTTAGTGTTAAAGATAGCGTGTATAGTTCTTTGCGCGGCGCTCATTATTACGGGTTCGGTGTTTATCGCGTCATACGTTATGCAGGACGATATTGACGCGTTGCAAACAAAGCTGGACAGCGCGTCGGCTGAGATCTCCGATCTTAAGGAAAAGTATGCGGCGGCACTTCAGGAGCTGGATGCCTTGAAGGGAGAGCAGGCACAGACTAAGACCGAGCTCGATGAGCTTCGCGGAGCACATCATAATACCACGCAAGAGCTTGGAATTCTTAATGAGCAGCTTTCTGCTTTGGAAGAGGCGTTGAAGGACGCTGAAGGTGAGGCGGAAGCTCTGAGAGCTGAATACGAGGCGATGAAGCAGGAGATAGAGAGTCTTAAGGCTCAGCTTGACGCTTTGGGCGGCGACGATACCCGTATCAGAATATATATCGATCAGGGACATAATCCCACCCCGTATCACAATGCGGGTGCCGTCGGCAACGGTTATTACGAGCAGGATATTACCTTTACTGTCGGTAAGCTTCTTGCCGAGCGTCTTAAGGCTGACGGACGTTTTGCGGTTTGTCTCTCCCGTCCTTTCTCAACTACCGTGCTTGGAACTGACAATGATTCCAGCCTTGACGCGCGTGTAGAAGGTGCTAAGGATTTTGACGCGGATTATTTTATCAGTCTGCATACCAACGCGCATGACCGCGATTATACAACAGGATTTGAAATATGGACTATTAAAACGGAAAACGAAGATGATCAGACTAAAGACGCATCTTACAGATTCGGAGATTACCTGCGTCCGTATATTGCTGATGCTACCAATCTGCGTGATCGCGGAATGAAGCAGAGCTCAGATATCCGTGTTCTCAAAAATGCTACTATGCCCGCGATACTTATCGAAATGGGCTTTATCACCAATCCCTCTGACGCATCTCTTATGGCAGAGCATCCCGAGATTTTTGCGGATGCTATATACGAGGGTATGCTGTCATACTTTGATCTTTCCGCTCCAGCTGTTGGTGAGTGATATTACAAAAAAAGAGACTGACTCGAATTTATGTTTGAGTCAGCTCTTTTTGTTTTAGTTTGAGTATTTAATACTTGAAAAAAATTTATATCTGTGATATAATAAGATAGAATATACACTTGGAGGGTAAGATGAAGTTTACGGTCAGAATTATTGCGCTGTTGATAAGTATCGTTATGCTTGTTTCTCAGCTTTCGTCCTGTGAATACGTATACAGATACGTGCAGGACGTTACTACGGACATTTTAATAGCGGCTGATGATGACGGCGAGTATATTTTCGAGGTCGTTTATCCTCAGGTGTCGGTATCTGCGCTTGAATTCAAGCTGACCGACAGGGATCTTGTGGAATACAGCGAAAAGCTCGTGGTGGCAAAGGCGATCTTTGAGCAGGGTAAGGCTGAAAACGCAGACAAATTCAGAGACGTGCTTTACGAGCTTATGTCTATTGAGGCGTATATAAACACTCAGTGTGAGATAGCGTATTTGCAGTATTATTATGACACCTCGGACACGGATGCTTGGGAGAACTATCTCTATGCCTATGAGATGAGTGATGAGGTGCACGATCTTTTCTGGAGCTTTTACTCTCAATCAAGGGACAAGGGCACAGAGCTTGCGCGAGTATTTTGCGAGGTTATTGAACAGGAATACCAGGGCAGACTTATCACCGTAACTCCCGAGTCCGACGGATATGCATATGATATGGAGATACTTGAGGGAGAATATAACGCGCTCGTCGGCAGTAATGCAAGCGACGCTAAGATCTTTGAGACCTACAAGGAATATATGATAGCGGCTCACGGATACGCTACCTCTGCGTACGCTGATAACTACTACGAATATGCAAGTAAGTACAAGTATCTGCGTAATGATACGGCAGAGCAGCGCAAGGCTATGCGCGAATATACCAAGCAATATCTCGTGCCGCTTGCCAAAGAGCTTATTTTAAAGACTAAGAATTTTGACAGCACACTGACCTCCGGGGAATATTATTATGCGGGAAGATATTTGACTGACAGCTATGATAGCTTCAGCAAGAATTATCTAAAGAGATATTTTCTGACACTCCCCGAGTCCGCACGCGCGGCTATGAACGGCGCGTTTGATGATGACAGAGTGCTTATAGGTGATATGCCTGATTCATATATGACTGCGATGGTATATACCGCAGGTAACACGCCGATATGCTACTTCCACAAGGATCTGACGACGCTCAATACCATGGCGCACGAGCTTGGGCATTATTACGCGCGACTTGAGGGTAACGACGCATATTATTCTTACTCTATAAAGGAAACTCATTCCACCGCTAACGAGATGCTGCTGTATAGCTTTCTTGCGACGCAGATCAGCGGCAAAGCCTTTAAGAGCGCAGAGCTGTATATGCTGACGAATTGGGTCTACCAGACGGTGCTGAGCGTTATTAAGGACGAGTTTGACGAGCGCATATATTCGTCTGATCCGTCCGAGCTGACGCTTACCGATTTTAACCGTATAATGAGAGAGCTTATAGCAGAATACGGCGTCGCTGAGCTTGACGTGGATACAGAGTCACAGCTTTTGTCGTATTGGAAGACTCAGGGAATAAATTACCCCGTGTCAAACTATTGCTACGCTATTGCATTCACGGCGTCGTTGCAGATATATCTTATCAGTAAGGATAACTATGCCGAGGCGACTGAGATATATACGCAGATAGTTGAGGAGTCGGAGAGCACCGAGGACTTTTTGAGTACCGTCGGTAATGCAGGGCTTACCTCGCCCTACGAGGAGCAGACCTATATTACGCTCAGGGGGCTTTTGAATATTCACTGACAAAAATAAACTAAAAAAGGAAACCAAATGAGTAAAGACAAACAGTCAATTTCGCTTGGTGAGGGCAGTATCAACCGCCTGATGCTGAGGTATTCCATACCTTGTATCACGTCGCTTCTCATCAGCTCGTTATATAATATAGTGGATCAGATGTTTATCGGAAACAGCGAGCTCAGTACGCTTGGTAATGCGGCGACGGGCGTTGTATTTCCTATCTTCATTATAGCGCAGGCGTTTGCCTGGTGCTTTGGCGACGGTTGCGCCGCATATCTTAATATAGTGCAGGGAAAAAACGATACGAGCGGCGCGCATAAGGCGCTCGGCGGCAGTATCACGGTATCTTTTCTGTCGGGAGCTTTGATGATGGCGGTGATCTATCCCATCAAGGTGCCGTTGCTTACAGCTTTCGGCGCTACCGAGAATACGCTTGCGTATGCTATCGAATATCTTGATATCGTGCTTGCAATGATACCGTTCTTTATTCTTTGTAATATGATGAACTCCATCATACGCGCAGACGGAAGTCCTACGTGGGCAATGATGTCTATGCTTGTGGGAGCTATTATAAACATCATTCTCGACCCGATCTTTATCTTCGGTTTTGGTATGGGAATGACGGGCGCGGCGCTTGCTACCGTAATAGGTCAGGGGGCTACATTTGTAGTCACGGTCGTGTACTTCTTCAGAAGCAAGACGTTCAGACTCAGACCCGATAGTTTTATTCCACGTCCTCGATCCGTGGGAACGATTCTGGAGCTTGGCGTTTCAACATTTTTCACACAGCTTGCTATCGTTATAGTGTCGATAGTTTGCAATATGCAGTTCGGAAAATACGGCGCGATGTCCGTGTACGGTGCTGACGTGCCAATTGCCGTTATCGGAATACAGAATAAGGTATTTACCATAGTTATGAATCTCGTTGTGGGCGTGGTGCTCGGATGTCAGCCTATCATCAGCTACAACATGGGAGCGGGGAAGTACGGCCGCGTAAAAGAGCTTTATAAAAAGATAATGGTAATAACCGTTGCCATCGGACTTTTCTTTACGGTGATCTTTGAGTTGTTTCCCGACGTGATCATCAGACTTTTCGGAGTACCGAGCAATATTCCGAACCCCGATGCGTATTGGGATTTTGGTGAGAAGACCTTGCGTATTTTCCTTTCATTCATTTCAATGACCTGTGTCATAAAAATGAATTCGATCTTTTTCCAGGCTGTCGGAAAGCCTATGTACGCGCTTATCGCGTCAACCATACAGGACGTAATATGCTTTACACCTCTTATGTTTATCTTGCCGAAAATATCGCCGAGCGTTGAGCTTTTACTTTATTCAGCTCCGATATCAGACCTTGTGGCTATCGTTGTGACGACCGTACTTTCGGTGATATTTTTACGTTCACTCAGCCGTGCTGACAAGATCTCGGAGACCGTCGCGTAAAATGCTTTGATAATAAATAACTCTTGGAGGAAATTATGAAAAACAAGACTATATTCGGAATTATTGCGGGAGTTACCGCATCTGTTATGGCGGGAACTGCCGTTGCCCTTACGACTAAAAAAATAGTAAGGGAGATAAAGAGAGATATGTGTGACGCTACGTTTGTATCTCCCGATGGAGATAACGCCGTAGAGCTGAACTTTGGAGCGTCTAAGACCGCAAGAGGACTTACTTTTATTAAGGTGAATGCTACTTCGGAGAACAAGGACGACTGCTGTAAGCTCATAGTGTTCGCAAAGAAAAAGGATGAGCTTATGGACGGAGAGTGGATAGATAATAATCACTTCAAGCTATTGATAGGCAGTGGCAAGCGTAAGCAGTGCTGTGACGTTTCCTTTGACGGAGAACAGATAAACGCGCTTTATTACCTTGTCAAGAACGCGTGACCTTATCATAAAAAGATACCTGTGGAGGTAGTGACGTGAATAATAACGATCACAGATTTGACACCGGGGTCGGTCAGCAAGCTTCTCCGTTTGAGATGCCCGTGCTTGATCGGTTGCCTGTGGATAGACCGCGCTCTAAAATAGAAAAGGGTATTTCCGTTGTACTGAGGATAGTAGCATTTATATTGATCGTCTCGCTTTTGCTTTACTTCCTGTATAGCTTTTTGTTGCATCCGATTGATAAGCTCAAGCTGAAAATGCTTTTTGCATATAGCTATACTGTCAGGATAAAATACGCAGGGCATGGAAGTGCTAATATAACCGTTTATTTTGATGGAATATATCTTAATGGCGGCAGCTATTATAAAACTCAGGAAGACGGGCTGTATCGATATAATGAAAATAATGGTGAGTGGATACTTGCACAGAGTCTTGATTCCGACGATGGCTTTATTGATGGCTTTGATGGCTTGTTGGATAAGAAAAACTATGAGTTTAATCGGAACCCTTTGTTCACCTGGAAGCTGTATTCCCCAAAAGGTGATACGGGAATGATTTTAAAGCATAGATTTGGCAAATTTACGTATGAATTATCCAATAATTCAGAAATCGTATTCGAAGACTTCAAATATTCATATACCCCCAGACCTTGGGATGGTAAAAATTAAAAAAACAAACGCGTCTTTGCACGGGCTGATACGTTACGGCCTCTGCAAAGGCGCGTTTTTTAAAATTTTGAGTCGGGAGATTTGTTTGTTGTGATTCGCACAATACTTCCCACTTTGTCATATTATGTCATAGGGGAATCCCCCTTTTAAAAACTATAAGGAGATATATATGGCTCAATTTACTAATCAAGCGCAATTATCATATAATAACGTCGTAGTCAATTCCAACGTAGTTGTGGGAGAGATACTCGAGGTGGTTACGGGAGATAAGACTGCGGTAGTGGATACCTATTATGCCGACGGTACGGTAACGTACGTTATAAGTATCGTCAATACGGGTACTACGGCAATAACGGGATTGACGGTTACCGATGATCTCGGCGCATACGTGCTGGGCACCAATACCCTCACTCCTCTGACGTACGTTCCCGGCTCGGTTCGGCTTTTTATTAACGGCGTATTGCAGACGGCGCCCACCACTTTGGCAGGGCCTCCGCTCGTAGTCAGCGGAATAAATTTGCCTGCGGATAGCGATCTCGTGCTGGTTTACAGCGCGGCAGTTAACGATTATGCTCCACTTGGTACAGCAGACAGTATAGTCAATACCGCTACTATTACGGGTAACGGAATTCCCACACCTGTCACGGTAACCGAAACCGTCACACCCGTATCCGAGCCTCAGCTCAGGATCACCAAGAGCCTCGAGCCCGTTCCCGTGGCTGAAAACGGCACGCTTACCTATGGCTTCGTAATAGAGAACTTCGGCAACGTTGGTGCGGTGGCAACCGATAACGTCGCCCTGTCTGACCTTTTCGATCCTATTCTTACAAATCTTGTCGTAACGCTTGACGGAGTGCCGCTTACCCCGGGAACACAGTACACCTATGACGAGACAACGGGACAGTTCAATACCGTTCCCGGTCAGATCACCGTTCCTGCGGCTACCTATACTCAGGATCCCATTACGGGTATATGGACGGTAACACCGGGTACTGCTACACTTACCGTATCCGGTACTGTATGATAGCTTAAAACTTTTAAGGAGGAGCAATTGGCGTACCTGCCATAAAGCGGGTTTATAAGCTAAATAAAATTACCGCCGAGAGCGACCAAACGGTTACTCTCGGCGGTATAATATTATTCCTTAAAAAACGGCGTATTTCTGATATGGGACTGCAAACTATAAGCACCCTTATAGCCAATCTCTCTTGTCATCAACAATACGGCAAGCAATTTGTGGCTCGGTCGAGAATAATACAGAACACGTTTTTCACCGTTAATTGTAAGCTCCTGTTTCCATATTAGCTTTAGCGTCAACAGATCATCTATTACCGCGCTGATCTGATCTTTTGCAATCTCGCAATCTCGTTCAAGCACTGCGCTCTCAAAAACATAGTTCTCGTTTTTTTGATATAAATAGATCAAAGCGTTCATCGTATCCGTATGAGACAGTGCAGTAAAGATCTTTTGTAGATCCTCCTTGTCGTTCAAAAAATGTCCGTATCCTTCTACCGGTTGCGGAAACACGGAAAAGAAAGGCTCTTTCCCGTTAGAAACGATTGTAAATCCGTTATCGTCAAGAATATAGGATGCGTTTTTCTGATTTTTGATTTCGTTGGGATCATACTTCTTTTCGATCTCCATACGACAGTTAAACAAACCGCGCTCGATCTGCCAACCGATATCACGCGCAACATTGAATCGCTCTTTTGCCTCGGTGTTATGAATCAATTTCACAATTCTGCCCGAAATATCTGCCATAGAAACTGAATCGTTACCGAAAAGCTCGTCAAGAGAGACCTCAAGCTCATTAGCAAGAGGAACAAGAAGCGCGCCATCGGGATAGGTTTCGCTCGTTTCCCACTTGGATACTGCTTGCGCTGATACTCCAAGCTTTGTGCCAAGCTGCTCTTGTGTCAGATTCTTGTCAAGACGCAATCTTTTAATATTACCCGATAAACTCATATTATTTACCTCCGATCATTTTGCATCTTCCGTTAAAGTTGTAGTCATATGATTGTCTACCGCACATTCTCTCAAAAGCAATAGCAATCAAAGACAAGACTATACCATCGCCGTGACATTCATAAACTCTGACTTCGCCTTCGGCAAGATGTGCAGTGACCCAATGGCATGCGCCAACGGAACAGAATTCATCGAGGATTTCTGTAATGCGTTCTTCTTTAAGTTCCGTATTACGCGCAACATAGTCTGCTGTGAAACTTTCGGAGCAGTTTGTAGAATGGATGTAATAAAGAATGGCAAGCGTATCTTCATTCGATAAAAATTTGAATATTTTCACGATTTCTTTTTGTTTGTTCGGATCGTTCATCCACGCAAAGTTAGCCTTGTTTCTGAGCATCATCACAGCTAAGTTCACATTTTCAGAGCTTGCGGTAAACTCAAAGAACTCATGGAGTGAAATTGCGGAACGGTATCCATGTGACATACCTGTCGGAAAAACGTTTTCTTTATCATAAGTGTCGTCGTAATATTTAGAAACCGTTCCATACATCGTAGAAACAAGAGCTCTTATTGTTTCAAAAGCTTTTAGCACAGATTCGCGGCGGTTAAGCCCTTCAAACAAAGAGCGGATTTCTTCTGCCGTGTTTTGCTTTTTATCCTCGGAAAGTCCGAGAAGGGTGTCGGTGGTGACACCATAATATTTTGCGAGTTCTATAACCATAGGAAGATCGGGTGTCGAGGCACCATTCTCCCATTTTGACACCGTTTTATTTGAAATAGATAGGCTTTGTGCCACATCTTCTTGTGTTACTCCCTTTGAAGTGCGGAGCTCCACCAATTTTTCTGCAATCTTACATTCGTACATATTTTTCACCTCTCGAAAAAATTCAAGTTCCGGAGCTTGTGACTATATTATACACAAAACCAACGGTAGAGTCAACAGAGTGATATTTTATTATTTCTCTGTTTCAGAGAATAGGAGATACAATAATAAACCAATCGTAGTAAATAGCTTTTGTGTCCACAAAAGCAGTGCTTGTCAGGAAAAGTAGATAGACTTTCGGGGACACAACCAAAGGCTCCCTCCGGGAGGGAGCTCCCGACGAAGTCGGGTGAGGGAGAGCGCGTTACGATAGAATTAGTACAAATTCAAAGTTACGCGGGCTCCTTCCGTCACGCTACGCAGCGAACCCCCAAAGCTCATTTCATTCGCTTTGGGGAACCCCTGCCGCGTGCCACCTTCCTCCCGGATGAAGGCTATGTTGCCGCCCGACAGTACACCTATAAGGTGTAACACACTATACCTTGCGGGGCAAGGAGTGTGAAAAGGAGTACGAACAAATTGTCCGTACTCCTTTTGTCGTAGGGCGGGGGTTTATCTCCCGCCGCTTTGTTATTCTATACGTTTATTTTCGGCGGCAGCAAGCCACCGCCCTACAAGGTTGCGGTAGGTAAAACATGCTTTATGGAAGGCACCCCTTGCTTCTCCTTTTTTATTATTAAAATTATGCAATTTTTTATGTTTTGATAAACATGGTATAAGAGCTTGTAAAAGAGGGGAATAATGATACATATCGTATTTCTCAAAAAGTATTTTTTAAAAAAACAGGAGGTTTTTATGAAGGTTATTAAGACTCTTGCGTTGGCTCTTGCCGTGCTTATGATCTGGAGCGCGATAGGATGCGGAAAGCGTGACGATGAGGACGATATTTCATTTCTTGAGGGCACGTACGACGTGACCATGTGGGTATCGGAAAAGCAGGGTGTGGCAGATCATTTTAAGGCTCAGATAGATGCATTTATGGAGGAAAATCCCGGCATAGTTATCAGAGCCAAGGTCGAAGGTGTTACCGAAGCTGACGTCGGCTCTAAGATAGCCTCAGACGTAGCTTCCGCACCCGATATGTATTGCTTTGCTCAGGATCAGCTCGTGCGTCTGGTTCGGGCGGCGGCACTCGCCGCGCCTCCCGCAAAGATTGCGGAAAACGTAAAGTCAATGAACGATGCGGGCTCGGTGGGCGCCGCATCCTTTGGTGATCAGCTTTACGCGTATCCTATGACGAGTGATAACGGTTACTTTATGTATTACGATAAGAGCGTGATCACAGATCCCGATGACCTTGACAAGATAATCGAGGACTGTACGAAAGCCAAGAAGAAACTGCGCTTTGCGCTTGAGGATTCCTGGTATACCTCGTCCTTCTTCTTTGCCACAGGCTGCTCGTCCGACTGGACGGTAGACGAATCGGGAAAGTTCACCTCTCTTGAGGATAATTTCAATTCCGATAAGGGACTTATAGCTATGAAGGGAATGCGTAAGCTCACGCAGTCTTCTTGCTACGATCCGAAAGCAGACATCTTTACCGATGCCGCCGTTGTTGTGACGGGCATCTGGAACGCGGGGGCTGCGGCTGAGCATTTCGGTAAAAATCTTGGAGCTACCGATCTGCCTTCCTTTACCGTTGACGGCAAATCTTACCATCTCGGATCTTACACGGGTTACAAGCTTCTTGGCGTCAAGCCGCAGACTGATGCAAATAAGAGCGCGGTGCTCGCGCTTCTTGCCGAGTATCTCACGGGTGAGAAATGTCAGGCAGAACGATTCGATGCACTTGAGTGGGGGCCTTCAAATAAAAACGTTCAAGCCTCTGAGGCGGTGCAGTCTAATATATCTCTCGTGGCGCTTGCCAAGCAGAATGCCTACGGAAAGCCGCAGGGTCAGATCCACGGCTCGTGGTGGGATATTGCCAAGGTTCTCGGAGCTGACGCTAAGTCTGCGAAATCCGATAACGACTTGAAAGCCGCGCTTGAAGCTTATGACAAGGCGATACGCAATATACTCAAAAAATAACTGAGCCGTGACGGCAGGGCATTATTCAGCGAATATATTCTGATAATGCCCGCTTACTTATCAAAAAGGATCTATCTGGTTATGAAAAAATTAAGTGATTTGGAATATTTAAAGCTTAATAGGCGCGAGGCGTTTTTTTATCGGATCAAGGAGTTTTTACTGTCGCTTCCGCGTCGGTTTGCCGAGCTTATCCGCCACGTCGGTAATGCTATCAGACGAGGTGCAGGTAATATAAAAAGCGGCTTTCGGGATATTATTGATACTTTCAGGCGCGGAAATTTAGCGGTAAGGCTTTCATTCCTGATATTTGGACTCGGTAACCTGTACTACAGTCAGATACTTCGCGGAATACTCTTTTTGCTTTTTGAGATAGTATTTATCGTGTATACCTTTGTCCCGTTTGGAGAGAATGCGCTCGGCACGGGACTCCATTGGATATCCAAATGTAACTTCTTTGAGCGCGGCAGTACCGTAGGAGACGTGCAGGGCGGTAACGTTACGGTGGATCACCCGATACTTGGGGAAATGTCCGTGTGGACAGACGGTGACGATTCCGTCAAGGTACTGCTGTACGGACTTTTATCCGTTATTTTTATCGTAGCTTTTATTTATACCTGGCGGCTTCAGATAAAGCAATGCAGGATATGTATGGATATACGCGCGAGCGGTAAGAGAATAAAAAGCGCGCGCGACGATCTTTCCTCGCTGCTTGACGATCAGCTTCATAAAACCATGCTTGCGCTCCCTCTCGGCGGTATTATACTGTTTACGGTCTTGCCGATAATATATATGGTGCTGATCGCATTTACCAATTACGACGCCGAGCACGACGGTTGGTCAAATCTGTTTTCGTGGGTTGGACTTTCAAACTTCAACGAGCTTTTTGATCTTGGTAAAGGGGGCGTGGGACTTGCCTTTGGCGAGATACTTTCGTGGACGCTGATGTGGGCATTTTTTGCCACCTTTACAAACTATTTTCTCGGAATGCTCGTTGCGATAATGATAAATAAAAAGGGAATAAGAATAAAGAAATTCTGGCGTACGGCACTTGTTATGACGGTGGCTGTGCCTCAGTTTGTTTCCTTGCTTTACGTCTCAAGGCTGTTTGATTCCTCGGGGCTCGTGGGTAGACTGCTTGGCAGTATCCCCGCTGTCGCCGATTATCTTGACGCCAATCATTTTGTCTCGCTGTGGGATTCACCCACGGTCGCGCGGATACTTCTCGTGCTTATCAACGTGTGGGTGGGAATTCCGTATATTATGCTCATAGCAACGGGGATACTCTTGAATATTCCCGGGGATCTCTATGAATCCGCGCGTATAGACGGGGCAGGCTCGGTACAGCAGTTTACAAAGATAACGCTCCCTTATATGTTGTTTGTAACGGGGCCGTATCTGCTTACAAGCTTTGTGACAAATCTCAATAACTTCAACGTTATTTATCTGCTCACGGGTGGTAACCCCATAAACACCGATATAGGAGTCGCGGGAGGCGCTACCGTGGGGCATACCGATCTTCTTATAACGTGGCTCTTTAAGATGACGATCGGCGGTACGGATTCAAAATATTATATGGCGTCAATTATCGGAATACTCGTATTTTTGGTGGTTGCTTTGCTGTCGCTTATTATCTACAACCTTATCCCTTCAAGTAGGAACGAGGAGGATTACAGCTGATGAAAAGAAATATTGCTATATATGTAGCACTCATTATGATCACGGCGGTATGGCTTTTCCCGTTTGTAGGGATATTACTTGAATCCTTCAAGACCGAGACCAATATGCAGACGTCTTACCTTTTTCCCAAGGAGTTTGGTTTCGATCACTATGTAAAGCTGTTCAGAGACACCAATTTTCCGATATGGTTTAAAAATACGGCGATAATGGGCGTCGCTACCTCGGTGTTTCAGACGGTATTCGTGCTGTCTATGAGCTACGTTCTCTCTCGTCTGCGATTTCGTGGCAGGAGAGGGCTTATGAATTTTATGCTCATACTCGGAATGTTCCCGGGATTTCTTACCATGATACTGATCTATAAGGTGTTTTATGAGTTGGGACTTACTATGAGTATGGCGCCGCTTGGACTTATTATCGTTTATTCTGCAAGCAGCGGTATGAATTATTACGTGGCAAAGGGGTTCTTTGATACCGTGCCGAGAAGTCTTGACGAGGCGGCAAGGATCGACGGCGCAACTCGCGCTCAGGTGTTTTGTAAAGTCATTCTGCCTATCTCAAAGCCCATAGTTATTTATACGGTTCTTATGGGATTTATGGCGCCGTGGGGGGAGTTCGTGTTCTCCAGCTTTCTCATACACGAGAACAGTGAGGGAATGAACGTCGCGGTCGGTATGTTTGAGTGGCTTTCAAGAAGCAATCTCAATACCTATTATACTACCTTTTGCGCGGCGGGTGTGATAGTGGCGATACCTGTTGTCGCGGTGTTTCTGATGCTGCAAAGATATTACGTCGAGGGCGTGACGGGTGGAGCCGTCAAGGGCTGAGTGTTTAAGGAGAAGAATATGGCAAGTGTAAGGCTTACGAACGTAAAGAAAATATACGGCAAGGATACGGTTGCCGTAAAGGATTTTAATCTTGATATTGCCGATAAGGAGTTTATAGTTTTTGTAGGTCCCTCGGGATGTGGAAAATCCACCACGCTCCGTATGATAGCGGGGCTTGAGGATATCTCCTCGGGAACGGTTGAGATCGACGGTGTGGTGGTGAACGACCTTCAGCCCCGCGAGCGTGATATTGCGATGGTGTTTCAGAATTACGCCCTCTATCCGCATCTTACCGTGTTTGAAAATATGGCGTTTAGCCTCAGACTCCGTAAGTGTCCGCAGGAGGAGGTCTATGAAAAGGTAACTCGCGCGGCAGAGGTGCTGGGGATCACGGAATATCTTGCGAGAAAGCCGCGTGCTCTCTCGGGAGGACAACGACAGCGCGTGGCCATCGGACGCGCAATGGTGCGTGACAGTAAGGTGTTTCTTATGGACGAGCCTCTTTCAAATCTTGACGCAAAGCTTCGTAATCAGATGCGCGCCGAGATAATTATGCTGCGTCAAAAGATAAATACCACCTTTATCTATGTGACGCACGATCAGACCGAGGCTATGACGCTCGGCGACCGTATAGTCATTATGAAGGACGGACTTATTCAACAGGTTGGAACGCCCACCGAGGTCTTTGAAAGACCTGAAAATCTCTTTGTGGCGGAGTTCATTGGCTCACCGCGAATGAATACCGTTAAAACGCAACTCGTATACGGCGACGGCAGATATTACGTCTGTCCCTGCGGCGCGGATATTGAGGTTACGGGGAGCAAGGCGGAGCTGCTTTTTGGGGAAGGTATCGGATCGCGTGAGATAATTCTCGGAGTGCGCCCCGAGCATTTCGTGCTTGCCAAAGAAGGGGATAGCAGTGCAATACCTTGCGTGATAAAGGTAAATGAAATGATGGGAAGCGAGCTTCATTTGCACGTTGAAGCAGTGAGCGGCGAGGAGCTGATAGTACGCATCCCAACGCTCTCGCTTGACGAGAACGTGCGACTCTCTCTCTGCCGTGGCACGACGGTATACGTCACTCCCGATCCTCGCGCCATGCATTTCTTTGATCCCGAGAGCGAGAAAAATTTGCTTGTCTAAATAGAAAAACACACCCCGACAGATTTTTCATAGTCTGTCGGTGTGTGTTTTTATTTTGTTGGGTAAATTGTAATTTATCTGCCCGAATTTTATTCGCATTTTGCGGAATAATCAGGCAGGCCGTAGCCTCGTATGGTATAGTCGTCTTTGCGGACGTAGCGGTATCTTACGGCGTCCTTATTGTTGCCCTCGATGACCTTGATGTAGTTTCCCGATGTGCCTACCACGATACCCACGTGATCCGACCAGCCTGTGGAATCACCGATTGCGATATCCTTTTGAGCATAATATATCACATCACCCGGCAGCGGAACGTATCTCTCATCTTCTTGCCAACGTCCCATACTCTCAAACAGAGCAATTTGACGCTGACAACCGCACTCGGGTGGAATGATGTCCTCGAAACCGTTTTGGAGTGCCACGACGGTGACGAATGTGGCGCACCAGTTATCCTCATAGGTAACAAGATAGCCTACGGGAAGTACCTCTTGCGCATTGTAAAGATCGATGATCTGATGATGCTCGGGCGAGCCTTTGGCAGTGTCAAGCCACTCCTCAGCGGTGCTGATCAACTGCTGACGCAGAGCCATCTCGTTTTCCGAAACCTCACGTGCGTAGCCGTAGTCAAGGCTTTGGGGCGGGGGTTGGATCAACAGAAATATTGCCAACGCAAGTATAAGAATAGCCACGCCGACTGCGACGTAAACAATTGTTTTCTTTTTGATCGGATTTTCCGTAGTTTTTTCCTTCATAGCAATATCCTTTTTCGTGGCAACGTCCATTCGGTTGCGCATCCTCGGCTTCATTATAACACAATTCGGCAGAAGAAACAATCCCTCTGCCGAATTTTATGAATATATTTATCCTTCTATCTTCATGTCTCCCGTCTTTATCCAACCGAGCTTGCGCATTATTTCGTTGAATACAAAGGAGAGCAGAGCGGGGAGGATTATGCACACAAGTACAAGTCCTATCCACATCATTGCATTCGGGTTTTCAGTGGAGTCGATAACTCCAATAGGTCCTACGAGGCCGCACGTGCCCATTCCTGCCGCAACGCCCTTGCATTTAAGACCGAATACCATAGTCGAGATAGGGCCTGTTATGGCAGATGCAAGCGTGGGGGCGAGCCAGATTATAGGCTTTTTGACTATATTACCCATTTGAAGCATTGACGTGCCGAGACCTTGCGAGACAATACCGCCCCAGCGGTTTTCACGGAAGCTGATGACCGCAAAGCCAACCATCTGAGCGCAGCATCCTGCAACGCAAGCGCCGCCCGCGAGTAAAAATCCCTCGCTTGTTCCGTTTATCACCGAAACCGCATACGCCGTCTCCGAGAATATCATCGCGCATATCGCCGCGCTTGAAATGGGAAGCGTGAGTACGACGCCCATAATAACCGAGAGCACGATACCCATAAGTAAGGGCTGGAAGGTAGTCGCCATAGCCACAAAGCTGCCGAGGTAATACATAACGTAGGAAACGAGAGGGCATACAAGCCAGCTCGCCGCAAAGCCTGCAAGCAAGGTGACCACGGGTGTGACGAGAATATCTATCTTTGTTTTTTTGGAAACCAGCATACCGATCTCAGTGGCAATTATTACTGCAAAGAATGCGCCCGCAGGGCCTGCCGCATAGAAAACGCCCGAGCCGTCAGACGCGCTCGCCGCCCATTTGAGTATTTTGCCGCCGTCGTTTGCAACGATAGCGCCAAGAGCGTTTGCCATAGCGCCGACCGCGGCAGAGGAGAACATAACCAGAGGATGTGCTCCAAGACGGTGTGCGATAGCAACGCCGATAGCCATGCCCGTTGCCGCTTTTGCGTAGGTAGCTATCACGTTCAAAAATTCAAGCTCGGTATATTTATAAACAGTACCGAAAATAGTGCCTATTAGTAGGGAAGCGAAAAGTCCGAGCGCCATAGCACCCATAGCGTCAATGAAATATCGGTGAAGATATTTTTTTACTGTGGTCATATTCAATCCTCCTTTTTATAAGGTGTCCCCTTTGAATATATCGTTCCCGGCTTCAGCTCATCTCCGATAAGCTCGGAAACCGTAACTATTTCATAGCCCTCCTCGTGAAGTCTGCGAATGATCTCAATGCTTGCGTCAACCGTGCTTTGACGAATATCGTGCATGAGTATGATACTGCCGTCAGTTACCTTTGACATTACGTTGTTTATTATGGTGTCGCGCTTTTCTTGTGAGCCTTCCGCTGTGCTGTCGCTGTACCAATGCTGCCAGTCAAACGAGTCAACGTCCCATAAAATAACGGAATAATCGCATTCATCGGCACGCTCAGCGGTTATTGCACCGCCTATGGGGCGCATAAGTGTGGGCTTATAATCGGGGATATATTTTTGTATTGCCTTTACTGTGTTATTAAGCTCCGCGTAATATTCACTATCGGTGCACGGAGGATATTCCATTTTAGCCGATTCATCGCCGTAGTGCTTTGCATGCGTGTAGCCGTGAATGGCGATCTCGTTTCCTGCGTCGTAGGCGTATTTCATTGCGTTTCCGCCGCTGTATGCCGTACCGTCAACACGGTTGCCGACCACGAAGAAGGTGGCGTGATAGCCGTATTTGTTAAGCTCGTCTACGATAGCCTTGGTACGTGTGACGTGAGGGCCGTCGTCAAAGGTAAGCGCGACGCGCTTGGTGTAGTTTTTGTTGTTACCCGTGCTTACGTCACCGTCGTCGCGAAGATCGCCGTCCTCTGTGTTGTGTCTGCCGCTGTTCGTCGGTTCAAGACTGTCACAGATCAATAGCGCCGACATTATCGCGGTGGCTGTGATCAAAAGGGCAAGGGTGACCGAAATTATTATGTATAACGTTTTTTTTGCGTTTTGAAGCTGTAAAGATCCGTTCATTTTTTCCGTCCGTGTTTTAAATAATTGAAATCAAAGCCTTGATCGCCTCGTATGCCGCAGGTACTAAAAGTGCGGGAAGAAGATTTCCAACCTTTATCTTTTTACCCCAAAGCACGTTTGCGCCAACGCCGAATATGAGTATTGAGCCGATTCCCGAGATCATAGCTATGAGTGATTCTGACATGAAGTCTGCTATAAATACTCCGAAAATGGTGAAGATTCCCTGGTAGATTCCAACCGTGAGAGCCGAGAACATAGCACCGACGCCGTATACGGATGTGAATACGATCACCATAACGCCGTCAAGTATCGATTTTACGTAAAGCGTGGTAGCGTCACCCGTGAGCGCCTCTTCAATAGGTCCGCAAATAGACATAGCGCCCACGCAGAAAACGAGAGATGCGGTAACAAATCCCTCAACGAATTTGTGGTCACCGTTTGCGCGTACGATATTTCTGAGCTTTTCGCCCATAGCGTCAAGCCCCTTTTCTATGTTGATAAGCTCACCGAAGAAACCGCCGATAACGAAAGAGAATACCACGAGCAGCGTGTGATTTGAGGAGAGCTTTCCGTCGTGTACGCTGAGTATCAGCTCGAACGCGCCTGCCGCGCCCACGAATACCACGGACAGACCGCACGCCTGAGAAAAGATATCGCAGAAGCGTTGCTTAAGTCCGTTTTTCAGCATAAGTCCGATAAGACCGCCGATTATTATAACGATAACGTTTACTATTGTTCCGAGTCCTGTCATTTTTTCATCCCTTTTACATAATATGAAATAATTATATCACTTTTCCTGCAATTATTCAAGACGCTTTTTCAAGAAATAAGCAAATATTTTATAGTTACATTGGTATATAAATTGTAGGGACCGGCGTCCTCGACGGTCCATTCCCACGCAAATGTTACTTTATGATAAAACGGGCGTACACAGTTCGCCCCTGCGACGAATAAATACTATCCATCGGTAGGGGCGATTCATGAATCGCCCGTTTTTCGTAAAAAGATCAATTTTATTTATTACTTCCTATCACCGCAAAAATAACGGCAACGGCGGCAAGTCCCAAGCGTATAAGTATATTTGCAAGCGTACCAAGACACGTACCTGAGCTAAGCGGCAGAAATGAAAGTATTACCGATACAAGCGTCATTCCGCACGCCGCAAGTACGCCTGAGGGAATAGCGGCGCGTCCGCGTTTCCCGGCTACGTATCCGCATACGGCAAAGCAAATAACTGCCGCTACGTAGCCGAGTGCATTTACGATACCCGCGTTAAATCCGAATACGAGGGAGATCAAAGAGAATATGACCGCCGCCAGAATGGCAGAGACAAGACCTGCGCCGCAGGCGACGGCGGAGCTTTGCAGAAGCCCTGCGGGTTCGGCAGAGTTTCTTTTCGAATGTTTTGATCTTTTTTTGAGCTTGTGTTTAAATCGGGAAGGGAATTTCATACCGTGCCTCCATTTGTCCGAGCGTTGTGCTGAGTTTTTTACTAAAATATATTCGTACTTAAAAGCGGGGAGAATTTTTGCAATATGAGTTAACAGAAAATTAACAATAGATAAGGTTGATAATTGCTTGAAAAAACGTATGATTTGTGGTAAAATGATGTAAAGTGGGGTAGAAGGGTTTTTGACCGATATTCCACGTAAACAATATGAGTAAATTAATCAATGGAGGCAGTGTTTATGGTACAGTCGAACGGATCGGCTATGCAAAAAATAAACGCCATTTTTGACGCCGGAACCTTTGTGGAGCTGGGTGCATATACCAAGCGCGCAGGCTCGGGCGAGGCGCTGGAGGGCGTTGTTTGCGGCTACGGCTCTGTGGATGGACGTCTTGCGTTTTGCTTTGCGCAGGACTCGGGCAGAGAGAAGGGCGCATTTGGCGAAGGTCATGCAAAGAAAATAATAGATACTTATGCGCTTGCGGTTAAAAACGGAGCGCCTGTAATAGGAGTATTTGACAGCGCGGGTGCTACCGTTTACGAGGGTGCGAGCGCGCTTGCCGCTTACGGAAGAGTTATGAAGAGCGTTTCCGACGCATCCGGAGTAATTCCTCAGATCGCGGTGATAGACGGTATTTGCGGCGGTATGAGTGCCGTTGCGGCATCTATGTTTGACGTTACCGTTACGATAAACGATAGCTCAAAGCTTTACGTAAATCCTCCCTTTATCGTAGGTGAGGAAAAGGGAAGCGCGGCTCACGCGGCAGGCACAGGTCTTTCCGCATATACGGCGGCTGACGCCGAGGAGGCTTACGCATTTGCCCGTTCTCTCGTATCGCTTCTTCCCTCAAATAATGCAGATACCTGCATGACCGAAAGCGCGGATCAGCTTAACAGACTCGTAGCTCTCGAGGGTAAGTCTGGCGAGGCAATTATAACAGAGCTCGCCGACGGCGGCAATTTCATAAGACTTTATAAGGAGCATACCGAGAATGCGGTTCTTGGTTTTGCATCCTTCGGCGGAGTTTGCGCAGGCGTTGTATTGGTTGACGGAAAGCTTGATATCAAGGTAGCGCGTGTGGTTTCAAAGCTTCAGAGCTTTTGCGACAGCTTTGGAATTCCCACTCTCACGCTTGTGGACAGCGAGGGACTCGCTGTAAGTACTGAGGCTGAGGATGCGGCGTACGCGTCCGAGCTTGCAAGACTCGCGTATTCTTATACGACCTCTGATAACGCAAAGCTGACGGTAGTGATTGGCAAGGCGTACGGCGCGTCCTTTACCTTGCTCGGTTCAAAGTCGGTAGGAGCTGATATGGTTTACGCACTTCCCGAAGCGGCTATCAGCGTGCTCTCACCTGAGGCGTCCGTTGCGTTCGTATGGAACGACAGAGTGGGCGATACGACTCGTGAGGAGCTTGAGGCAGAGTGGCGCGAAAAATGCGCGTCTGCGGCTGAGGCTTGCGACAGAGGCGAGGTTGATGATATTATCGAGCCTGCCGAGCTTCGTAAGCGTATATGCGCGTCTCTTATGATGCTGGCAAGTAAGGCGAACGGAGTACCTACCCGTCGCCACGCAAATATGCCTCTTTAATTCGGAGGTAGTTATGAGCTTAAAAGTTTTGTTTACACGCATTTCGGCTACTGTCCCCGGCGAGATATATCTTGGCGATGAACAGCTTTTCTATATAGCGGCAGGCGCGGTGCTTGCATTTGCGGCAATAGGACTTCTGTGGGCGGTGCTCAGCGTTTTCAAAAAGGTGTTTGGCGGCGGCTCTCGGTCAGAGTCTGAAGAGCCCGTGGTAAATACCGTCAGCGTACCCGCAAGCGCGCCTGTCATTGCACCTGCGAGTGACGCACAGCTTATAGCGGTGCTTACCGCCGCGGTTGCGGCATATATGGCAGAGGAAAACGGTACGGCACCTGATCCTTCCACTTTTCGCGTAGTTTCCTTCAAGCGAGTTTCAAATGGACGCGCTTGGAATTCCAAATAATTTGACATAGAAAGAGGTATTGACATGAAGACTTATAATATAACAGTAAACGGCGTAACCTATACAGTTCAGGTCGAGGAAGTAAACGGCGCGTACGTAGCTCCCGTAGCGGCTCCTGCTCCTGCACCTGCCCCTGCACCCGTAGCGGCTCCTGCACCTGCAGCAGCTCCCGCACCCGCAGCAGCACCTGCTCCCGCAGCAGCTCCTTCAGGATCTGCCGGCAGCAAGTCCGTAAAGGCTCCTATGCCCGGTAACATCGTAAAGGTAAACGTAAAGCCCGGTCAGTCTGTAAGCCGCGGTGACGTTCTCCTCATTCTCGAGGCAATGAAGATGGAAAACGAGGTATGCGCACCCGAGGATGCGGTAATTGCCAGCGTTGAGGTACATCAGGGCGCAACCGTGTCTACTGACGAAGTTCTCGTAACCTTCAACTGATAGCCATATCGTCAAAATAAACTATTGGAGGCAAAGATATGGCAAAGGTTAAAATAACAGAAACAGTCCTTCGTGACTCACATCAGTCACTCATAGCAACGCGTATGACCACCGAGGAGATGCTTCCTATTCTTGCAGAGCTTGATAAGATAGGATATCATTCTCTTGAGGCGTGGGGCGGTGCTACGTTTGACTCCTGCTTGCGTTTTCTCAATGAAGATCCTTGGGAAAGACTGCGCAAGATAAGAGCAGAGGTAAAGAATACAAAGCTCCAGATGCTCTTCCGCGGACAGAATATTCTCGGCTATCGTCATTATTCCGATGACGTGGTTGAGTATTTCGTTCAGAAGTCAATAGCAAACGGAATTGATATTTTGCGTATATTTGACGCGCTTAACGACCCCCGAAATCTTGAGACTGCCATCAAGGCGACCATCAAGGAGCAGGGACACGTTCAGGCGGCGATCTGCTATACCACCGATCCCGAAAATAAGATATATACCACGGAGTATTTCACAAACTACGCAAAGACACTTGAGGGAATGGGTGCGAATTCCATCTGTATCAAGGATATGTCTGGACTTCTTAAGCCCTATGACGCATATGAGCTTGTAAGCGCGCTCAAGGAGACCGTAAAGATACCGATACAGCTTCATACTCACTACACCTCGGGACTTGCGTCCATGACGCTTCTTAAGGCGATAGAGGCAGGTGTTGACGTAGTTGATACGGCAATTTCTCCTATGGCTATGGGTACGTCTCAGCCCCCCACGGAGTCGCTTGTTGCAACTCTTGCGGGAACGCAGTACGATACGGGTATTGACCTTGCTCAGCTTGACACGGTAACAAAGTACTTCCTTCCGCTCAGAGAGAAGTATCTCGCAAGCGGACAGCTTGACCCCAAGATGCTTAAGGTCGACGTAAACGCGCTGATCTATCAGGTTCCCGGCGGAATGCTCTCTAACCTCGTAAGTCAGCTCAAGCAGGCAGGAAAATCCGATAAGCTTATCGACGTGCTTGAAGAAGTACCGAGAGTAAGAGCAGACGCAGGATATCCCCCTCTCGTAACTCCTTCCTCGCAGATAGTTGGAACACAGGCGGTGTTCAATATCATCGGCGGCGAGAGATACAAGATGGTAACCAAGGAATTCAAGGGTATCGTTCAGGGACAGTATGGTAAAACTCCCGTTGAGATAGACGAGGAATTTGCAAAGAAGATAGTTGGTGACGCTGAGCGTATAACTCACCGTCCCGCTGACGATCTCGCCCCCGAGCTTGATGCTTTGCGCGAGAAGATAAGACCTTATCTTGAACAGGACGAGGACGTTCTTTCCTACGCTCTCTTCGAGCAGGTAGCACTCAAATTCTTTGAGTACAGAAAGGCAAAAAAATACGCGCTTGACGCGGATAACGCGGATGCCGCACTTGGTATCCATACCGTATAATATAAAAGAATTGATAAAGCACTCGTTTTTTGACGGGTGCTTTATTATTTTTTAGTTATACGTCTTGAAAAAATATAAGAAATGTATTATAATATAAGTTGAAATAATATAACCTTGGAGGAAGCTATGAAACAGAAATATACAATAAGAGTTGCAGGAATTGAAATGAACGTTATCAGCGAGGAGTCTCCTGAGGCGGTTGAGGCGCTCGTAGGACTCGTTGACAGAAAGATGAGAGAGATATCCGAGGCAAGCAGAAATTGCTCCAAGACCGAGGCGGCTCTTTTGTGCGCGCTTGACTATTGCTCTGAGCGTATCAAGACGCAGAGAAGGATCAAATCTCTTGAGTCAAAGCTTGCTATGGCAGAAACTGAGATCGAGGAGCTTACGATGGAGCTTGAAGAGCTTCGCGGCGCAAACTGATGAATAATTTTATAAAAGATGCTCCAAACGCCACGGCTGACGCTATAAGGCGTGGGGAAAAGCTACCCGAGCTGTTGTGTCCCGCAGGCTCTTATTCAGCGCTTGAAGCGGCTGTGGACGGCGGCGCGGACGCCATATATCTCGGCGGACTTGCATTTAACGCCCGTAAGGGCGCAAAAAATTTCTCACGTGAAGAGCTCGAGCGTGGAATTGCGCTTGCTCACGCATATGGAACGAAGGTCTATCTTGCGCTCAATACGCTGATACACGATAGAGAAATGGACGAGCTGCTTCGGGCGGCAGAGGATGCGTGTGGGCTTGGCGCTGACGCGCTGATAGTTGCAGATCTCGGTGCGGCGAGAGAGATACGCCGTCGCTTTGATATTGAGCTTCACGCAAGTACTCAGGTGTCGGGTCACTCTGTGGGTGCTACGGAATATCTCGCTGACGCGAGATTTTCGCGAATGGTTTGTGCGCGTGAGATGAGCAGGGAAGATATCAGGACTTTTATTGATATCTCGTCGCTTGAGGCAGAGGTGTTCGTTCACGGTGCGCTTTGCGTCTGCCATTCGGGACAGTGTCTGTTCTCGTCGGTGGTGGGCGGCAGAAGCGGAAATCGCGGCGAGTGCGCTCAGCCCTGCCGTTTACCGTATAAAAATAAAAATCCTTATCCGCTTTCCCTTAAGGATCTTTGCCTTGCGGGACATATACCCGAGCTGTGTGAGCTTGGTGTGGCTTCACTTAAGATAGAGGGGAGAATGAAATCCCCCGAGTACGTACACGAGGTGACGAGGATCTGGAGAAGGCTTCTTGACGAGCGTCGCGCGGCAACTCGCGAGGATATGCGTGAGCTTGAGGCGGTATTTTCTCGTCAAGGCTTTACGGACGGATATTTTACGTCAAATATAAGCTCAAAGATGCTCGGCGTGCGTACCGAGGCTCAGAAGCGCGAGAGCCGTGAGCTTGAGACGTTTGACGGTATAAAGCGTAAGATTGGTGTCGAGATGTCCGTTAAAATGAAAAAAGATACCCCCATAGAGCTTTGTGTAAGCTCAGGGGGGATAGAGGTAAGCGTTCAGGGTGACGTTCCCATGCAGGCTATTAATGCCCCTCTCGATAAGGCGGCAGTAGAGAAGAGCCTTGCAAAGCTCGGTGGCACACCTTATGAGCTGACAAGCATTGATATCGAGCTTGACGAGGGGTTGATGATGCCTGTTTCGGCACTCAACGCGCTTCGCAGACGAGCTATTGAGGAGCTTGGCAAAACCAACGCGCCAAAGCCTTTTACCGTAAAGGACGCTGAACTGAAAAGGTTAGCGCCTTCAAAGAAAAAAGCTCACAAGAAAACCGCCGCATTTTATAACGTGAATAGCGTTACGGATAAGGCGCGTAAATTCTTTGACGTTATATATACACCGTTGGAGAGCTACGACGGAAGCACCAACGGTGCAATTTTGCCGCCCGTTATTTTTGACAGCGAGATCGAGCGAGTAAAAAAGATGCTCAGCGCGGCGCGTGAGCGCGGTTGTAGGCATTTGCTTGTCGCAAACGTAGGACATCTTTCGCTTGTAAAGGATATGGGCTTTGAGCTACACGGAGATATCCGACTCAACGTATATAACAACGCCACCGCCGCAGTTTGCGAGGAGCTTGGATTTGAGGATATTTTACTTTCTCCTGAGCTTACATTGCCGCAAATGCGCGATATAGGCGGCGCTACGGGCGCGTGTGTTTACGGCAGACTTCCGCTTATGATAACCGAGAAGTGCGTATCTCCCGAGCTTGACGCAAAGGGCACGTGCGAGAGCTGTAAGCAGGGCAGAGCAACGCTTGTCGACCGACGCGGCATCAGCTTTCCCGTGATTCGCACGTTTGACCACAGAAGTCTTATCTTCAATTCCGTGCCTGTATATATGGCGGATAAGAGCGATTTGCTTTCTAAAAACGGCATAGTAATGCAGCATTTTATTTTCACAACGGAATCCTCGCGTGAGGTTGACGGAGTGATAGAGGCATATAAAAATCATTCTCCGACAAATAATCCTAAAACGAGAATGAGATAAAAATAGGGGCTGTCACATTTGGCAAGACCGAAAAAGCCCGGGAATAAGTAAACATTTATGATATCAAAACCGTAAATGCAATGCTGATAGGATGAATTTCTTCGAAATTCTTCAATTTTAATGGACTTTTTCTACCGCCGTTTTCGGGGCTTGACGTACCTTTGTACGCCTCACGCTCCGAAGAACGACGCTTCTTGCTCAAATCTGACTATCCCCTAAAAATAACGATGGCAAAGCCTTTGCCATCGTTATTTTTTATTTTATTGTTGAAAAATTATTTTCAAATATAAATTCGGGTGAGATTATGTGATCGAGATAGGTGAATATATACGCAAATCCGTCGGCTCGGTCGTCTCGGATAACGAGCGTATCCGTCGTGCCTATGATCTCGCCTACGGCAATAATATCGCCCGATTTTACGTAGGTCTCGCCAAGGAAGCAATACCACAGCTTTACGTCAAGCCCGAGATCGATTATCACGTAATTGCCGAGGTGGTCACTGTTTCCGACGAAAGCTACCTTGCCCGCGTAAAAGCTGCGTACCGCGTGACCGTAGCCCGTTACCGAGAGATATTCGGTAAAGGGAGTAGGAAGGGTGGCGTCACCTACTTTAACGTCCTCTCCAAAGGCGTTTCCGAGAGTGAATTTCTCTGTGTCGACCTTCGCGTGAGTTCCGTTTATGAATATCTGTTCTATGGAAGAATTGAAATACTCGGGATTTATGCCGAATTGCTTGTAAACGTCAGCATTTACGCTATTGTCATCGGGATCACAGGAGAGCGTAAAGGTTTGTGTTGCGACACCGTAAGAGAGCGTGAATGAAAACTCATCAGGGTTCTTCCGGGCGGCGTCAGCGGGCAGGGGGATAAGCGCAAAGGCGGTCGTGCCGCTGAGATGGAACTGCGGCTTGAACGACGTGTCCTCTGACGTGAATATAAGCGAGGAAAGATCTTCCACGTTGTTTGCGCAAACGAGTACGGGGCGGTTCTCGGAGATGGTATCTGCGCTTACCGAGAAGCTTGCTTTGTTATGTACGCGCATAAAGAAGTTGTATATCTGCGTGCCGTAGCAAACGTTCCTGTCCTCTTTATCCCATGTTGCTACGATAACTACCTTTACTATGTCCTCGGAGAGAGAGACTGAAGAAATACCGTCTATATCTCCGTAGTAGACCTCCTCGGTTTCCTCGTACAGCTTTGCAACACAGCTTGTGGGAGCTTGTGAGAAGGACAGGGAGATACCACCTATGCAGTCGTAGACGGTCGAGGGATCGGTGGTCTTAGGTAAGAGAGACGTGAGCCATTGACTTGATTCATTCCAATAATTCCATTCAACGCTTTGCGGAAGTATTTTGCCGCCGTCAGTGGTGTTCAGTGTGGGTGGTACTGCCGTCTCGTATAGCGGCTCGGCAAAGATAGAGTGAGTAAAATACTCGCTGTACATATCGGGTATGACGTAAGTTTCTCCACTTGAGTCAACGCAAAAGCTCTGACCTGAGTAGAAAGAGAAGTAGCAGGTAAGCTCGGTGGTGACGCCGTCACGCGTAACTCTTGCGATAAGTGGCTTTGCGGTGTCGTCCGTCGTGCTCGGCGTGCCTTTTTCTCGGTTGTCGTTAATAGCACAAAGTATCTTTACAAGTGAATCGGTTTCGTTGTTTATGTTGTCGCCACTTTCGCGGAACAGCTCGTTTCGGTCTGCATCGTACAGAGCGACCTCTACGCCCTCAAATGCGATGGGATCGTCGTTCATCTCGGAGTAGATAGTCAATATGACGGCAAATATCGTGGGGAGCAGGATTATCAGAGAGATAGCTAATATGATAAGTATTTTTTTGGCATTGTGGCGGCGAGGCTTTTTGTCCTCTTGCGGCTCGACGTGCTGCTCGTTCATTCGTATCTCTCCTTTCTCTCAAAGTATATAGATAATTATACACTAAAATCGCTTACAGGTCAAGACCTTTCTCAAATTACGGCGTAAGAGAGTCCATAGCTTTTGGCGTAGGAGAGGGCAAAGGAATCGGCGTGGCAGTAAATAAACGGCGCGGCTTCCGCCGTACCGAGCGCACCGTAGCCGATACTCGTGACGCTTGAGGGAATGGTTATGGATTTGAGGCTGGAGCAATTTCCAAAGGCAAACCAGCCTATGTACTCAATTCCGTCTGATATGATAACGTCGGTGAGATTGGAGTTTTCAAACGCGCCGTCGGCTATTGAGGTGACGCGGTAGCCGTTTATGCTTGCGGGAATAACTATCTTTTTTTGATCTCCGTCATATCCCGTGATAGAGGCAACGCCCTCGGAAACTATGTACTTGAATCCTTGGTCTGACGTCTCGGGTTGAGTGGGCGCGCCCGTACTGTTGCCGGGGGTTTTGTTTTCCAGCTTTTCAAGCTTTTCGGTAAGCTCTGCGAGCTTTTTGTCACTTTCCTGCTTGGCGGCTGCTTGCGATTGCTGTATTTCCATCAGCTTGTCCGCAAGCGTGGATACGGTGGATTCGTAAGCGTTCATTTTGGACGCCATAGCACTGAGCGCGGGATCTTGTCCTGATGCGCAGGAACTCAGCGCAAGTATCAGCGCAGCTGATAAAATAACGGTGGCAGTTTTTTTCATAGTGTTAAAATTCTCCTTCTGCAAATAAAAAATGATGGTACTATAATCATACCATCATTTTTTTGCAAAACAAAGTAAAAGCTGTCGAAGGGGAAAATTAGAGATTTTGACTTATATTATTGTTATTCGTGTATTTGTTGCCACTCGTTTTGCCACTCATATGTCTGTGAGAAAATATCCTCTGGCGTGTATTTTTCTATCAGCGCCCACCATTCATTATTATCGCAACCGTAGTGATGGAAGTCTATACCTTCTCCGTTTGCGTCGTAGGTTTCACCATAACCGTAACAAGAGATAAATTCGTACGAGCCGTCCGTATAGTTTATGCGAGCCGTCCACCTGGCGAAGTCGAAGCTTGGGTCAATCGGCGCAGGCACGATTATAATGTAATCAGTAAACTGAATCTTGGCAAGATCACTTAAAAAATCAACCTTGCTTTCTTCGGGAATAGTATATACGGATGTCGTTTCGTACGGACGGGGTTCACACAGGTAAGGATCGTATTCTTCCGTTTCTACAATTTCTGTATCTCGGTACAGATCGTATATTTCAATGGATACAACCGTAGTCGCATCTATCTCAAAATTTTTGTATTGGGGAATGATTATACAGCCGCTGAGCATTGGTATGAGCAGGGCAAGGGAAATGAGAAATAACGCAAGCTTTTTCATTTTATAATTTCTCCTTTTTTTATAATTGTACCATGAAAACATAAAAAAATCAATGTATTATTAAAATTACGGTGCAAGATGTGACACTTAAGTCTAAAAGGCTTTATTGTGGCTGTAAAAAGTGAAAATTCTCAGACTTTTTTTGAAAAACATCTTGACAGAACTTGAGTTTTGATATATAATATTAAAGTCGCAACTGAGGGCCATTAGCTCAGTTGGTTAGAGCAACCGGCTCATAACCGGTTGGTCCGGGGTTCGAGTCCCTGATGGCCCACCAAAAAATCCGCATTCGTAAGAATGCGGATTTTTTATTTTTATTTGTGATTTTTCAGTTCGGCAGTATGCGTTCGCTGTCGATGATTATCGCGGGAGTACCTTTCTTGGGGAAATCAATAACCGCCGCCATCTCGCCAAGACGGAACATCTGATTTGTGCCCGCAAGAGAGAAGGGACGTACACTTATATCGTATTCGTCGGAGTCAATGGTGATGACTGCCTTGCCCGAGAGATTTGAGCAAACGAGGCTGACGCTGTGGTTTACTACCTTCTTACCGTCCTCGCAGGGCTCGTCCATAGCCTCTATTTCCTCTTTTGTAAGTATTATAGTTTCTTCGATCTGCCAATTATACTTTTTTGCCATTTTAATATCTCCTTATTATTGATATGGGATGATGAGATTTCCAAACGAGTCGAATATAACGTCGCGGGATTTTATTGCCCGTGCTACGTCGTAAGAGTCACGCAGACGCTCGGGGGTTCTCATAAGGCAAAGCGATTGCTTGCCGGGATCGTGAAAGTCACTGCCGCCCGTCACCAGAAGGTCGTTCTCACGGGCAAAGTGCGCTGCAGTCGCGATGCGGGAATTGTGGGCTACGTGCAGGTTGAACACCTCTACGCCGTCAACGTATCCAAGCGGTACGTCGTCCATCTTGTCGCGGAAGGGGTGGGCGTGTATTATGAGATTTTTATCGTTTTTGAATTCCGTATAAAATTTCTTGATGTTAGTGGGAACGTAAGACACAAGCCGCTCGATGTCGTCAGGGCAGATGCCAAATACGAGATAGTCGTTGTTAGTACCGAGAAAATGTATCTCAGCGGCAAAAATAACGTCAATATCCTTACCCTCCGCCGCCTTAACAGCGGTCTCGTAGTCTGCAAGAAAATCGCGGCAAAGCTCGGCTTCACTGCGTATATTGTACTGCTTAGGTCCGAGGTGGTTTGCGATAACCAGCGAGTGAACGCCCGACGCCGCGTATATCTCGGTAACGATGTCCGCGTTTAGCTTTCCGCACGGACTTATTGGGCTTGTGTGAGCGTGGAGCTCGGTCTTGTAGGGATAAAGCTCCTTAAGATCTGGAATATTCATAGTGATTCCTTTGTTAAATCTGAATTTTTAATTTGCTATGCGTATTGAAATTTCATCGTCCTTTGCCGAGCAGACGGTGATCGCGAGACGCTGAGTGCCAAGGTCTATGACGTCGCAAAGTACGCGGTTTTCGTGTGGCAGGGGTTTTCCGAGTGAGCATGCGAGTGAGTCGCCGCGCATCTTAACGAGCGCTTCCTTTTGCGTCCAGATAAGTAAAAAATTCTCGTCGGTATCTGACTCCCGGAGCTGTTGTTTTTCGTCCTCGGTAAAGAATCTCTTGGCAAGCTCATTTCTGTGAGGGACAGGTCTTATCAGCTCGATATCAATACCCACCTCGGCGTCCGCCGTTACCGCGGCACAAATACCGCAGGAGTGGGCAAGGCTGAAGTGAGGCATAGACGTATCTTTAAAATACGGCTTGCCGTTGTTGCTGTCTCTGGCTATCTCTGCTGAGGCCTTATTGCTTGGGAGAATATCACGCAGAGCTATAAGCGCTCCGAGAGACTCAATCCGTCTTGTGTCGCCTCTGAGAGATAAAAGTCTGTCCGCTTCGGTTTTCCCAAAGGGAAGCGAGCGTACGGCTTCCAAAATATCCGCGCCTATTAAATTTTTTGTATCAAGGATACGGATATATATCATAAACGCCTCCATCTCATATACGGTCAACACAATAATTATACACTATTTGCCGACATAATTCAATACGTTTGATAAAATACTAAAAGAAAATCTCTCGCCGTGTCGCAAGTGACGGGGCGAGAGATTTATTTTATGCGTTTTTACTTTCTTTGAGAGCGCGAGCGAGCTGATCGGGGCAGGAGGTGGGGCGAGGACCGCAATGGATACCCTCAAGACGAGCGATAGCTTCGTCAACCTTCATACCTGCAACGAGTGCCGCCACGCCTTGCGTGTTTCCTGAGCAACCGCCCTGGAATTTAGCGCTGACTATAACGTCACCTTCAATTTCAATGTCTATTCTTCTTGAACAAACTCCGTGTGTTTCGTAGCTTACAGTTTTCATTTAGTTCTCCTTATCAATTTTATAAAGTCCGATGGGCGTATATCTCGGGTACTCGTTTTCAAGATATATCAGAAGCGGCGCCAGAGAGTTATTCGGTACGTCCACGGAAAAGATACATTTTTGTTTTTGGTAGTCGTATTCAACGGGTGTTGTGCTGAGTGAGTAAATATCGCAGGAAAGATGGCGTAGTACCTCGATGACGTCGCCTATGTATTCTCCGCGTTCACCAACCGTTGTGAATTCAAATCTCAACTGCGGCGCGCTTAAGACGTCGGCAGAGATATTCTTTGCCATAAGCGCGTACAGGACGTCACGGTCGTCATCGGTGGTGCATCTTTGTGTGATGCATATCCTCAGCTCGTATTTGTCTATGAGGGCATAGAAGGAATATAGCTTACCGCCCTCAGCGTTTTCGATCGGCAATATGCAGTATTCGCATTTGTTGTCTGTGACCGCCTCACAGCAGTCTGAAAACGTAGGCGCGTAAAACGCGCGCGCGTCTTTTACCTGTTGTGAGAATTCAGTAAATGCGACATCGTTTTGCTCGGTCTTGACGTAAGCTATTCTGCCGCGCATGTCCTCGGGGATGCCGTCGCTGGCGTCAATCAGCTTTTTTGAGAGTGTGTATGCGAAGTCACTGTCTTTTGAGAGTAGACCGCATACAAAGGTCTTTTCCTCGCAGGAAAGCTTGCCGTCAAGGGCATTTGCCGCCTCGTATATGCGGTTTATGTCGGAGATATTCATTTCCGATAATTGCTTTTGCAAAAGCTCGGCAAACTGCTCCAGCGTCAGTCGCCTTTGCTCGTCGCATATATCTCTGCGCCGACAAAGCAGAGTCATATTCTCACGAATGACGTTACTTGTATTCTTTTGTGACATATCGGTACGTGAGAGGATCATTCGTCTTTATCTGACGACTTCTTGGGTTTCTTATGCTTCATATGATAGTTCTTACCTCGGAAGGCGTGTACTATTTTAAGGATTATACGCGCAACCTTAAAGAATATTCTGGATATTATAGGCTGACGGATAGACGTGGGATCTATCATGGAGTCCTTCAGATAATATTCCTCGATATTCGTGCTCATGTCTTTGCGTTGCAGCTTGGAATTTGCGATCTCGGTTATGAATGCTCCGGCAATTGCAAATATCGGTACGCCTATGAGCATTCCAACTACGCCGAAATATTCACCCATAACGATTATGGCGATAAGCACGGCAAGGGAGCTTACTCCCGTGAATTCTCCGAGTATCTTCAGCTTTATTACGTTACCGTCGAGCTGCTGAATAATTATGACGAGTACAAGGAATATAAGTGCTTCACGGGGATCAATGAGGAAGAGAATAAAGAAGGAAGCGATACCGCCTATGAGAGGTCCGAATACGGGTATGATATTAGTTACACCGACTATTACCGATATCAGAAGCGGGTAATGGATTCCGAATATCAGCAAGAGTATCAGGGTCAGCAGGAAAACTATCAAGGCATCTATGATCTCTCCGACCATAAAGCTTGTAAATATTCTATGCGTATATTGCATATATTTGCTTACGGTAACGAACTTGTCCTGTGGGATAAACGCCGCGCCAAGCTTGTGGGCGAGAGCAAGCAGCTTTTCCTTGGAGATGAGCGCATATACCGCTATGAATATTCCGAGCACGGTATTCTTGACTCCTACGTAGAGTCCCATACCGAATTCCGCAACGTATTCTACGATATTACCCATGATCTTGCCTGAGGAATTCAGGAAATCCGAAACCCAATTTTTAAGCTCGTCGGGTGAAATATGTATCGTGGAGGGCGCGGTTGAAGAGATCTTGTTTATCAAGGAGTTTATAAGCTCAACCGTGGAGTTTACGTATTCGTCGTAGTTGGAAACGATCTCCTTACCGCTCTTGATGACCTGAGGAATCAGGATCCATAAAAATGCGGCAATTATCACTATCGTTGTAACAAACGTAAGTGTGATAGAGATCGCCCTGATAGCGTTTTTGTTTTTTAATTTTTTAAATACCTTGAACTCATAGAATCTGAGCATGGGGTTGAGTATGTAAGCAATAGCAAATCCGATAATGATCGGAGAGAGTACCGAGAAAAATGAAGACAGTACCGTCGTTACGCCTCGTATGTTAACAATCGCATAAATTATGATAAAGATTATAGCACAGATCGAAAGTACCCTGAGCGTGCCTTTTCTTGGATTTTCGTTGTTGTTCATTTGTTAACTCCTTTCCTTTGAAAATGTCAGAGCGTACTCTGTACTCTATAATATTTTATATTTTTTTCGGGCATAAGTCAATAAGAAATTCGCAAAATTCACATAAAGATAATATTTTCGACTTGAAAATAGCATAAAAATATGCTATATTGTACTTAAATGATATTTTGAGAAATACGGAGAGTGAAAATGAAGAGCGGTGAGCAGTACGGATTTGCAAAAATAAATCTTCATTTGGACGTAACGGGAAGGCGTGAGGACGGCTTTCACACCGTTAAGACCGTTATGCAGAGCCTTACGCTGTGTGATAAGATAATATTTACCCCGAGATCCGACGGAGAGCTTAAACTCTCCTGTAACGTGCCGGGCGTACCGCTTGACGAGTCAAATCTCGTCTGCCGCGCGGTAAGGGCGTATTCGAAGGTACGAGGAATAAATATCGGCGGCGATATAGTTATAGAGAAGAATATACCCATGGCGGCAGGACTTGCGGGCGGAAGCGCGGACGCGGCTGCAATGCTGAAGGTACTTAAGGAGATAGATCCCGTCGGTATTCCGATAGCCCGTCTTTACGGAATTGCCTCGGAGCTTGGCTCTGACGTGCCGTTCTGTATCGCAGGCGGTACGGCGGTCGGAGAGGGAAAGGGAGACGTTCTGCGTCCGCTTTCCGATATGCCCGACTGCACCGTGGTAGTCGCGTGCGGCAAGGAGGGCGTGTCAACCCCCATGGCTTACGCAATGCTTGACAAGAAATACGACGGTTTTCGGGAGGGGGCTTACGAGCCTCGCAGTACAGTAGCGCTTAAGCGTGCGCTTGACGACGGTGATATTTTCGGAGTCGCGGCTAATATGTATAATATATTCGAAGAGCCTATCTCAGAGGTGAGAGCCGAGGTCGGACAGATCAAGGAGGTAATGCTCAGCGGTGGTGCGATAGGTGCTATGATGAGCGGTAGCGGCCCTTCTGTGTTCGGTATCTTTACGGACGACTCTCTTGCGCAAAAGGTAGTTGAGCGTCTTGGGGTAAAGGGCATATTTGCTTGTATCTGCAAGCCTCAAAAGTAACGGTAGAAAAATGAAGCCTATATACGAGAACGTTGAACTTATTAAAGCCTTCTCCTGTGGGAGAAGGGGGACCGCTTGCGGTGGATGAGGAGTTAAAAATGATACCTTACAGTAAAAGTCTTGTGTCAAACGCACGAACTCTTCGAAAGAATATGACGCCTGAAGAAAAGCATCTCTGGTATGACTTTTTAAAAAGATTGCCCTATAATGTCAGACGACAGCATAATATAGAAAACTATATAGTTGATTTTTACATAGCGGAAAAGAAGATTGTAATCGAGGTGGATGGCGTTCAGCATTTGTCGTCCGAACATAAAGAAGCAGACGAGCAAAGAGATGCGGTTTTATCTTCTTGGGGAATTGTCGTTTTGCGATATTCGAATGATAGCATACGAAACAATTTCAATGCTGTTGTGGATGATATATTGAGGTATATGGGTTTAAATTATTGCGATCTTAAACCTATAAGATAACACCTCATCCGTCAGCCTTTGGCTGCCACCTTCTCCCACTGGAGAAGGCTTGTCGTAATTTGTGCTGCACTCTATAAAGTAAAATTCCCACAAGCTGTTGTTTGCTTGTGGGAATTTTTTATCATTGCGATTTTTATTGTATCAAAGAGTGAACCGCTTTTAATTTATTTAGTCATTATCTGAATATTGTAGTGACTGCGCTCAACTCTGACGCGCTCAGCCATCTCGGCGTTGGGTACGAGCACGCGTACGTTATAGCTCAGCAGATAGAATACAAGTCCGCTCATATCGGTGTTCTCGTCTATCGCTACCGCGAGGAAGTCAAATGACTGTGACATCTTGTAGATGACGTCAGCGCTGTTGTCTGCGGTAAAAGCCGAAGCGGGAAGCGCCACACCGACTTTCTTGCCCTCGGCAAGTCGGTGTACCTCGTCCGCGAGCCGTATCAGCTCGTCGTATCTGTCTTCGCTTATCTCACCCGGCATTACGAGCACGTCGTCAATACCCGCGCGAAGCACCTCGGCGATCATTGCGGCGTGATATCCGATAGCCGCGGAACGCACGAGGTCGTTGTTACTGCGAAGCTCGGAGACGTAGGTGATACCCGTGCAGTAAAGATTGCGCGAGGTAGTAATGGAAACTATACCCGAGAGCGTACGCAGGTCGTTTGCGGCATTTTTCTGCTTGCCCAAAAGGGAAGCGATCTCGGATTGATAATAAAGCGCGCCGTCCGCGGTGTCAAGGTCAAAGCAGACGCCAGTGTATCCGCCCGAGGTAGCCGCGGCAAGACGCTCGCCGAGCGTCGAGCCGTCGCGTGCGAGCGCGACGAAGCGGGAGTTTACACTCACCTCGCTCTTTTTGATATCGCCCGTTGTATCGGGGGGATCGTTGCGATCGTCGCCCGTGCCGTCAGCTCTGCCGCCGAGAATACTGCCTACTATGAGAAAGGCAATAGACAGGGCAACGAGGACGCATATTACCGTTACAAGAACAGTTTTTATTTTTCTTCTGCGGTAAACGCCCTGGCGATACCGCGAATGTCGTTTTTGATTGTTCATACGAACCCCATATAAAGTGCAGAGTTAAGAGTGCAGAGTGCAGAATTAAAATGCAGAGTGCAGAGTGCAGAGTGCAGAATTAAAGTGCAGAGTGCAGAATTAAAGTGCAGAGTGCAGAGTTAAGAGTGCAGAGTGCAGAATTAAAGTGCAGAGTGCAGAATTAAAATGCAGAGTGCAGAGTGCAGAGTGCAGAATTAAAGTTCAGAGTGCAGAGTTAAGAGTGCAGAGTTAAGAGTTGAGAGTTAAGAGGTGAGAGTTAAGAGTTATTTGCGGTTGGGTTTGTTTGCAAGGGCTGCGCGCTTGATCTCAAGACGAGCGGCACTATTGGCTTTCATCTTGCGTCTGATGAGTATGAATGCGACTACCGCAATTACTGCAACGAGTGCCCACACGCAAAGCGATACTATGAGAAATACGTCAGTTCCGGGACCTACGGGATCGAGATCTGTCAGCTTCAGTGACGCACCGAACTCGTTCGGCGTGAAAGAAAGCTCGTTCTTCTTATCCTCAACCATCTGCGCGGCAACCGAGCCTGAGTACTGCAATTCAAGATCCTCGTAGTTTTCCTTTACGAATTCCTTTGTCAGATCAAGACGCTCGATAATGTAGTAGCACTCAACGTACTCGCCGCTTGCAATGCGTCCCATAGCGGTTACTATATCGGATACCTCTCCAACCTCAAGCGCGAATGCGGCGTCCTCGTAAGCCTGTTCCATAGAGCCTCTGCCGAAGGTGTAGCCGTCACCGGGGATCAGCAGATCCTCGTTGTACTTGCCGCCGATGAGCTTGTAGACCGTTATTCTTCCGTCGCGGATATCGTCAAGCGCGTCCTCGGCAAGCGCCAGGTTTTTAGCGGGATCCTCACCCTCATTGTTAGCCACCATAAAGTGACGAGTGCGCACGAAGTTGTTTACGATATACTCGCATACCTCGTCCTCGTCAATGAGCAGCTCACCTGCCGTTGCGAGCGCAAGCGGGAGCTTTTCGTAAAGGAGATTGCAACGAACGGTAAAACGAGTGAAATTATCGGTCGAGCTGCTTTCCTTGAGGAATTTCTTGTAGCTTGAAGCTCCGCCAAGTCCGTCAGCGATCTCGTTGACGTATGCGTCGACCTCGTCGAAGAGCTCGTCGCTATCGATATCCACACCGTATTTTTCACAGAGCGCGAGAATGGCGTAATGTGTTCTTATGTTGTCGTAGACCAGGGCTTTCAGCTCGTTCTCGGTCATACCCTCGTTATAGTAGCTGTTTGCGAGGAAGTAAAGCTCGTCGTACGTTACCTCGTAGCCGCCGACCGTACCTACGGGAGTTACGGCAAGGCTCTCGGGTGTGAGCTTGTGAACCTTACATCCCACGAGCGACAAGCAGAGCAGGGCAGAGATGCCTATCAAAAGAATTTTTTTCAAAATACTTGTTTTCATTTGTAACCTCTTTTTGAGTTTGGATTTTATGACGTGGGTACTTGCGTACCGTAAATGCAAATATTCATCATACATTATAACACTATTTTGTTACCTCTTTGTGAATAAAATCAATAAAATGCGCCTATTTGCGCTTAAATTTTAAAAAAACCTTTTATTTTTTTAAAATGTATGCTATAATAGGGTAGAAAATATTTGAGAGGAAGTATAAATATGAAGTCACAGTACACCATAACCCTCGATAAAATAATAAAGGAATTTGCGCTTGAGCAGATATATATGCCGCGCGAGAGCACCAAGATCGAGATATCAAGTATGGAGGTCGACCGTCCGGGACTTGCGCTTGCGGGCTTTTTTGAGATGTTTACCCCTCAGCGAATACAGATAATAGGTAGGGCGGAGCACAAGTATCTTTCCGAGCTTACCTTAGAGGAGAGAAGCGAGTGTATAGGTCATTTCTTTGCAAGATCTCCCGTTGCCGTTATATATACCTCGGCGCTGTCGGTTCACGATGAGGTTCTCAGGATGGCCGAGGAAAACGCTGTGCCGATATTGCGCACAATTATAAGAACCAGCGAGTATCTTGCGTCTCTTATCGCATATCTTAATACCAATCTTGCCCCGAGAATCACGCGTCACGGCGTTCTGGTCGAGGTTTACGGTGAGGGTATACTTATCCTTGGTGACAGCGGTGTAGGTAAGAGCGAGACGGCGATAGAGCTTGTAAAGCGCGGACACAGACTTATCGCGGACGATGCGGTAGAGATAAAGAGAGTATCCTCAAAGACGCTTTTGGGTACGGCTCCAGAGCTTATCAGATATTACGTTGAGCTTCGAGGTATCGGCGTTGTGGACGTCCGCAGACTCTTTGGTATGGGCTCGGTAAAGGATACGGAGCGTATCGACCTTGTGATAAACCTCGAGCAGTGGCAGCCTGATAAGATGTACGAGCGTTTAGGGCTTGACGATCAGTTTGAGAATATACTCGGCATCGACATTCCCGCGCTCACTATCCCCGTGCATTCGGGAAGAAACCTTGCTATCGTTATCGAGATCGCGGCAATGAATAACCGACAGAAAAAGATGGGTTATAATACCCCCGAGGAATTCAATAAACGCCTGATGGAGCTTACACAGGGATAAAAAAATCGAATATTTCTAATGGCAATTACTTTGGTTAGATATCTAATAGATGAACTTGAATTTGTCGGATGTCAGAAAGGGGATCATTATGAAAAAAATAATCGCTTTAGTATTAATACTTGTAATGTGCTTGATTTCTTTGGCGTCATGTAATATATGGGTCGGTATGCAGGAACCCGATATGGTTGCCGAAAATTCGTTTTTTGCCGAGGAATACCTTTCCGAGTGTAAGCTTTCCGATATGCCTGTGCCTGATGTTGAAAACTCGATGAGGACAGATGATACGATATATCTCAATTTAACCGATGAGGAATTTGATAATTACATCAGGACATTATACGACTATCTTTTGACAAAAGATGATGTTTATTTTAAAGGTATATGGAATGATATTTCAAATCCCGGGGGAATATTTTATCTCGTTTCCGACTCTTATATACCGTTAGGACCGGTAACGGAGAATTTTTTCTTTGCAAGTGACTCGTTTGACTTTGCGTTTTCACGCAGTGAAGCGCTTAGCAAAAACGGATATTATGTAGATCCTGTAAATATTATGTTTAAGAAGATATCGGGCACGCTTGAAAAAGAGAATTTCACTTATAACGTGTGGATGAAAATCAGTAATGCTCCAAGATCGTGTTTTTATAATAGTGAGTGGGGAGAATGATCCGCTTTTGTATCGCAAACGCGTCGAGTAAAGTCCATATTACTAAAGTTGCACGGATGTATTTATAGGCTCCCTCCAGGAGGGGGCTCCGCGAAGCGGTGGAGGAGAATGCGTGTGTTTGAAAAAATCATATATAACACAAATCGGCAGAGAAAACAAGTTCTCTGCCGAAATTTATGTATCGACTATTTCTTTACTGAGAACGCAGAGAGGTAGCCGATCTTTTTTATTACTTCATATCGAGTGCTGCTTTTGTCTTCGCGACGAGGTTTTTAACGGTGAGTCCGTATGCTTCAAGCAGGGGAGGGACTTTGCCGCTTCTGCCGAATTTATCCTCAATTCCAAGCTTTACTACTGGAACGGGACAGCCTTCGCAGACTACCTCGGATACCGCAGAGCCGAGTCCGCCGATGATGCTGTGTTCCTCTGCCGTAACTATCGCACCCGTAGCGCGAGCGGCGTCAAGAATAATATCCTTGTCGATGGGCTTGATGGTAGAGATGTTGATAACTCTCGCGTCAATACCTTCGTTTTTGAGTATTTCAGCCGCTTCAAGCGCCATGGAAACCAGCATACCCGTAGCCACGATGGTCACGTCCTTGCCCTCTCGCATGGTAGTGCCCTTACCGATCTCAAACTTAAAGCTGTCCTTATCGTTGATCACGGGAACGGCGTATCTGCCGAATCTCATATATACGGGGCCGTAAAAATTGATTGCCGCTTCAACTGCCGCACGTGCCTCAACTGCGTCTGCGGGGTTGATGACCGTCATTCCGGGAATGGCTCTCATAAGGGCAAAATCCTCAATGCACTGGTGCGTCGCGCCGTCCTCACCTACGGTGATGCCCGCGTGAGTTGCGCCTATCTTTACGTTGAGGTGGGGATATCCGATAGAGTTTCTTATCTGCTCGTAAGCGCGTCCTGCCGCAAACATTGCAAAGGAGGAGGCAAACACTACCTTTCCTGCCGCCGCAAGTCCTGCCGCAACGCTCATCATATTACCCTCGGCAATACCGCAGTTAAAAAATCTCTCGGGGAATTTCTTTTTGAAGGTGCCTGTTTTTGTGGCTGCCGCGAGGTCAGCGTCAAGCACAACGAAATCGTATTTTTCACCAAGCTCGGCAAGCGCGTTGCCGTATGCTTCTCTGGTTGCTATCTTTTCTGCCATTTTTCGCTACCTCCTTATATCTTTGCCGTTTCCTTGATCTCGGCAACGGCATTTGCGTACTGCTCGTCGTTAGGAGCCGCGCCGTGCCAGCCGACCTGGTTTTCCATAAAGGATACGCCGCGTCCCTTGACGGTCTTTGCAATGATCGCCGTGGGCTTGCCCTTGGTCTCTCTTGCGTTTGCAAATGCCGCCTCGATGGCGTCAAAGTCGTGACCGTCTATGGAAATTACGTTAAATCCGAAAGCCTCAAGCTTTTTGTCGTGGGGAGTGGGATTCATTACCTCGGCAACGGGGCCGTCGATCTGAAGTCCGTTCCAGTCTACGATAACGCAAAGGTTGTCAAGCTTGTAGTGGGCGGCAAACATACACGCCTCCCAGATCTGTCCTTCTTCGCTCTCACCGTCGCCAACGATTGCGTAGGTACGGAAATCCTTGCCGTCGATCTTTGCGGCAAGAGCCATTCCGCAAGCCGCGGAAAGTCCGAGTCCGAGAGAGCCCGTGGTCATATCAACTCCGGGCGTGCCCTTCATATCGGGGTGTCCCTGAAGGAAGGAATCAGCCTGACGGAGAGTTTTTAATGCGCTCTTGTCAAAGAAGCCTTTTTCGGCGAGAGCCGAATAAAGCGCGGGGGCGGTGTGTCCCTTGGAGAGCACGAGTCTGTCGCGTCCCTCCCATTTGGGATCGTTTGCGTCGACCTTCATCTCGGAGAAATAGAGATATGTCATAATATCGGCGATCGAAAGAGAACCGCCGGGGTGTCCCGATGAAGCCGCGTGAACCGCCTCGAGAATGCCAAGGCGTATATTTGCGGCGGTCTTAGTTAGAAATTCAAGCTTTTGCTGTTCCATTAAAAAGTCCAACCTTTCTGTGCGTGTTTATATAAAGTTTCTGAAATTTCGTCAGATCTGAACGAATCCGAGCTTTTTCTGTACCTTGCCGAGCGTACGGCGAGCGTACCAGGAGGCTTCCTCCGCGCCCTTCTTCATCTGAGCCTCGAGGAACGCCTTGTCAGCGAGAAGCTCGTTGAATCTCTGTTGAACGGGAGCAAGCGCGTCAGCGCAAGCCTCACCTACTGCAAGCTTGAAGTCACCGTATCCGCGACCGTCAAACTCTCTCTCGATCTCCTCCACGGTCTTTCCTGTGAAGCAGGAGTAGATAGTCATAAGATTGTTGATTCCGTCCTTGCCGTCCGCAAAGCGTACGCAGGTGTCGGAGTCGGTAACGGCTCTCTTGAACTTTCTTATCATAGTGTCCTTATCGTCGAGAATATATACAACGGCGTTGGTATTTTCATCAGACTTTGACATCTTCTTCGTCGGCTCTGCAAGTGACATGATCTTCATACCCGACTTGCTCATAATGGGCTGGGGAATGGTGAAGGTGTCGGGGTGGATCTGATTGAAGCGCTCCGCGATATCACGGCAAAGCTCAACGTGCTGTTTCTGGTCGATACCAACGGGAACTACGTCGGTCTGATAAAGAAGAATGTCAGCCGCCATAAGCACGGGGTAGGTAAAGAGTCCTGCGTTTATGTTGTCTGCGTGCTTGGAGCTCTTATCCTTGAACTGAGTCATTCGGGAGAGTTCACCGAACATGGTAAAGCAGTTGAGTATCCATGCAAGCTCTGCGTGCTCGTGAACGTGTGACTGAACGTAAAGAGTGTTCTTTTCGGGGTCAAGTCCGCAAGCCATATAAAGCGCGAGAGTCTCGTAGGTACGTCTGCGAAGCTCCGCGGGATTCTGACGGACGGTGATGGCGTGCTGATCCACTACGCAGTAAAAGGTCTTGTATTTTTCGGAGTAGGTAGAGAAATTCTTTATAGCTCCGAGATAATTTCCGATAGTAAGATTTCCGCTGGGCTGAACGCCTGAGTAGGAAACGAGTTGATCTTTAAACATTGTATTGCTCCTTTATGATAAGTGTGTTTTTGTAAAAAAATATTAAAGCTCCGAGAAAACCTCGCCAAGCCGCTTGATGCCCTCAACTATCTGCTCGTCGGACGGGGTAGAGTAGTTAAGACGGAAGCAACCCGAGGGAGCTGAGGTATCGCAGTTGAAGGCAGAGCCGGGAACTACCGCCACCTTCTTTGCGATAAGCTTCTGAATGATGGGGGAGACGTCGTCACAGCTGTGAACCTTACCCCATATAAACAGTCCGCCTTGCGGACGGGTAAATGTGACCTTGTCTGCGGGAACGTATTTGTCTATCGCGTCAAGCATAAGCGCGCACTTTCTGCGGTATATATCCTTGATCTTTGCGATATGCGCGTCAAGATCGCATTCGGTCATATAACGGTAGCAGAGAAGCTGGAAGAAGATGTTGGTGTGAACGTCCTCGCCTTGCTTTGCCACAGCCATTTTTGATATGAGCGCCTGATCTGCCACAACAAATCCCACTCTCATACCTGCCGAGAGTATTTTTGAGAAGGACGAGCAGTAGATAACGCGTCCCTCGTCGTCAAGGCTTTTAAGTGTGGGAACGTCCTCACCCTCAAAGCGAAGCTCGCCGTAGGGGTTATCCTCAAGAATTATTACGTTGTATTTTTTCGCAAGCTCAAGTATCGCGAGTCGCTTTTCGATCGACGTGGTGATTCCCGCGGGATTCTGAAACGTGGGAATGACGTAGATCAGCTTTGTGCGCGGATTTTCCTCGAGTGCCTTTTGCAGTCCTTCGATGGATATTCCGTCGTCCTCAAGCTCAACGCCCACAACGCGTGCGCCGCAAGAACGGAATGAATTAAGTGCGCCTATAAAGCTGGGGTTTTCGCAGATGACCGTGTCACCCTCGTTGCAAAGCACCTTGCAGGCAAGCTCAAGTCCTTGCTGTCCGCCCGATACCATCATAACGGTATCATTGTCTCTGCCGATGCCGAATCTTTCCTTTTGCCGCTTCGCAACCGCCTCACGCAGAGGAGGGTATCCCTCGGTGATGCTGTATTGAAGTGCCAGGGTGGGAGTGTTCGCAAAAATATCCGCGGATATTTTCGCCAGCTCCTCGGTGGGAAAGGACTCGGGCGAGGGGTTGCCTGCCGCAAGCGAGATGATCTCGGGGTCAGTCAGGCTTTTGAATATTTCTCGTATCGCCGAGGGCTTCAGCTCGGCTATCTTATCGGAAAAAACGTATTCCATAAAAGCTCCGTTTGTCAAAATAAAAATATACACAATAATCATATCACAAAATCAAAAAAAAGTCAATCGACTTTTATTGACTTTTGCTGTGTTTTATGTTATTATTTTATTATAAATTACAATCAAGTCGTTTTTGTTAGGGGGAACGGATATGATAAAGCTTGAAAGAACCTCTGTGATGAATTTTGAAAACGCCATCAGAGGCGCGAGAAATCCCATGAACAGCTGGTCCAAGATGGACAGCAGCTATAACGAGTACGGTGAATACGTGCTCGGTGAGAGTGATCTTGACCTCGCGCGCCGTCTTGCTACGGCGGGAAGTGACCATAGAAAGTTTTTGAGAATGATCTTCGTGTCCGTGGATATAACTGCGCCGCTTTATTGGTGGAAGGAGTTTGATACTTATAAGGTAGGAACTGTGGCAAATTCTTGTTCTACTATGCACAAGATACACGCAAAGCCTATCGAGAGAGGAGACTTTTCCTGCGACAGACTTGACGAGGGCGGACTTGCCGCGCTTGATGCGCTTGTTGCGTATCTTGAAGCCGAGCGTCAGAAGTTCTGTGCCGATAAGACCGACCGACAGTCATGGCATAATATTATTCAGCTTTTGCCCTCGAGCTATAATCAGATGCGTACGGTAACGCTCAATTACGAGAACCTTATAAATATGTATTACGCAAGAAAAACGCACAAGCTTGCCGAGTGGCACACGCTTTGCGAATGGATAGAGAGTCTGCCTTACGCAAGAGAGCTTATTCTTGTTAAGGGCGAATAAAAAACGGTGGAGTACCCAAATTAAAACGGGTACTCCACCAATTTTTATTTATCCTGTTTATTTGCTTTTCTTAGCCACGTATCTCTTGATAAAATGAGTCAGCTTGATCTCTTCACCGCGTTTTATGCGTCCTATGTTTTTGCTGTGCTTATAGAATACACTTGCCGAGCATATAAGCGCGATGAGTAAGGGAATCGGACTGCCGTAGTGAATACCCGCTATGAGGGGGAAGAGCACGCTTGCGGCAAGCGCTACGACGCAACCGTAATTTATGATAAGAGCCACGGTCAGCGAGAGAATAAGCAGAGAAAGGAACATCATGGGGCTGATACCAAGCACGAGTCCGCCAAAGCTTGCAAGTCCCTTGCCGCCCTTGAATTTGAGAAATGCGGGATAGTTGTGTCCGATAACCGCCGCACAGCCTGCGACGAGTCCGCCGTAAACGGCGCGAGGGAACAAAAGTGCGCATATTTTCACAGCAAAGAATGCCTTAAGTATATCGAAAAGCATAACGAAAATACCCCAGAACCTTCCAAAGTGAATGAAGGTGTTGCTGGCTCCGAGGTTCTTAGTGCCGCTTTTACGAATATCAACGTTCTTTACGCGGCTTAATATGTAAGAGGGGCTGATACAGCCGAGTGCATAACCTATAAGTGAGCTGAATACGTAGTCCATTTTTTCTTTTCCGATCTTAAAAATTCTGTCTTTATATCATTATACATCATTTGTCAGATTAAGTCAAGTAACTATTAAAAAAGTTTTCTAAAAGATATAAATGTAATTGACAAACAGGGTCGGTTGTTGTATAATATATTATGTATGACTTTATGTATAATTAATACTAAAATACACTTATTGGAGAACGTAAATTGAGCTATAAAAATATATTGGCGAGCTTCGCCACTGACAATAAACGCCGCAGACAAATTACGGTCGCGGCAATAAAAATAACGGTATGCGCGCTCGCTCTTTGTCTGGCCGTGCTGTGCGTACTTTTTGTTGTTGATATGGTTACCGATAACGGCACGGACAGCGGTAAGAGCCGTGATAAAACTCCCCCCACCGTAAAGCTTGTTGAGGGCGATTGTATTTATATGTTTGCGGGTGAGACCGTGTCCTTCAGAGATAAGGTCAGGGCGAGTGACAACGGAGGCACCGTTACGCTTTCCTTTGAGTCCCACGTCAACGTAAACGTTCCCGGCACGTACAGCGTCGTATATACGGCGACCGACGAGGCAGGCAACTCCTCAAAGCTGACGGTAAGCGTTGTGGTCACCAAAAAGGATTATACGTACGATATGCTTATGAGCCGTATCGAATCCCTTGCAAAGCGTCTTGGTATTACCGAGAGTATGTCAAAGCGCGAGCAGATCTTTGCGATATACGATTACGTAAACTCCCCCGGCAAGTCGGCGGGAAACGCCAACATAGTATTTACCGATGAATCCAACGTTCCCGATATAAAAAGAGAAAATTGGCAGAACGACTGGATAGAGGAGGCGATCCGCACCGTAGACAGCGGTGAGGGCGATTGCTATTCCTACTACTCGGTCTCTAAGGCGTTCTTCGAGTACTTCGGTATCGAGAATATGGGTATCAAGAGAGCAGAGAACTACGAGGGTGCAGAGTACGACGGAACACACTTCTGGTCTATCGTCAACGTGGGAAGCGGCAGCGCTGACAAGTGGTATTACTACGATGCTACGCGTCTGAGCGGCTACTTCAATGGCAACTCAAACGATCGTAACGCCTGTCTTATTACCGAGGCAAAGCTCAAGAGCTACAGACCCTCAAAGGGCGGCGACTATTTCTACAAGATGACCAAGGAACCGGGATTTCCGCCTATCGCTACCGAGGAGCTTGAATAATGCGACAGAAAAATATTCTTCAATATCTTGAAGCAACAGTAAAAAAATATCCCGACAAGACCGCCTTTTCAAACGGCAAAGAGGGAATGACCTTCTCGGAGGTCTACTCTCAGTCAAGGTCTGTCGGCTCGTATCTCGCCCATCTCGGACTTTACGGCGAGAGCGTGGTCATACTTATGGACAAGCATCCAAAGACTGTTACTGCCTTTTGGGGAGTAATATACGCGGGTTGCTTTTACGTCTGCCTTGACGAAAAGATGCCTCGCGCGAGAATAGACACCATCATTGAAAATCTACGCCCGAGAGCCGTTATTGCGGACGCTAAGAATTTTGCGGCGGCACAGGCGCTCGGACTTGAGCATACGCTTTCCTACGATATTATCAGTACATACGGCGAGGATACGCTTGCCCTCTCGGATATCAGACGCAGACAGTGCGATACCGACGCGATATACGTCGTGTTCACATCGGGCTCTACGGGAATCCCTAAGGGAGTTATTGCGTGTCACCGTTCGGTCATCGACTATACCGAGGCACTCACAGACGCGCTTGAATTTGATGAGAGCACGGTGTTTGCAAATCAGACGCCGCTTTACTTTGACGCACCGCTCAAGGAGCTTATGCCTACGCTCAAGCTTGGAGCGACTACTTATTTCGTGCCGAGAATGCTGTTCTCGTTTCCCGTCAGACTCGTTGAGTACCTTGATACGTATCAGATAAATACTATCTGCTGGGTGGTTTCGGCGCTCGTTCAGGTGTCGTCGCTCGGCGCACTTGAAGCGCATACGCCAAAGTATCTTACCAAGGTAGCCTTTGGCAGTGAGGTGTTCCCGCGAAAGCAGTACGATCTGTGGCGTCAGGCACTTCCGGACGCCAAGTTTTATAACCTCTACGGGCCTACCGAGGCTACGGGTATGTCGTGCTATTGGAAAGCGGAGCGAGTGCTCGGTGAGCAAGAGCCGATACCTGTCGGCGTTCCGTTTGATAACACTGATATTATCCTGCTCACAGATGAAAATAAAAGAGCCGCGGACGGCGAGACGGGTGAGATCTGCATACGCGGAACCTGCGTCACTATGGGATATTACAATAACGCCGAAAAGACGGCGGACGCCTTCGTGCAAAACCCCTTGCAGAACGCCTACCGTGAGATAATTTACCGCACGGGAGATATCGGCAGGATAAACGAATACGGTGAGCTTGTGTTCGTCTGCCGCAAGGATAACCAGATCAAGCACATGGGACACCGTATCGAGCTTGGTGAGATAGAGACCGCCGCGCTTGAATGTGACGGAGTCGGAAGAAGCGCGTGCGTCTATAACGACGGCGCAAAAGAGATAGTGCTGTTTTATACGGGAATGGGCGGAGAAAACTCGCTTATGACACAGCTTGTAACGCGTATTCCTCGCTATATGCTTCCCGCTAAAATAATAAAGCTTGACGTAATGCCGCTGACGGATAACGGAAAGCTTGACAGAAGATTTTTGCTTGAGCACGCCAAGAGCTTGCGCATGGGCTGATAAGGCTTTAAATTTTTAAAAATTTACTTTGAGGAAGACAAGACTTATGGAAAAACTTTTGGAAATACTTGCAGACCTTCATCCTGAGGTCGATTTTGAAAATACCGTCGATCTCGTTGACGACGGCATACTTGACTCGCTTGATATCGTGTCACTTGTCGCACAGATAGACGCTGAATTCGGAGTAACTATTCCCGCAGAGGAGATAATTCCCGAAAACTTCAATTCCGCAGAGGAGCTTTTTGCGCTTATAACTAAACTCGACGAGGAGTAATATATGCTTTTTACTTCATACGCGTTTATAGGCTTTCTTGCCGTCGCTCTGATCGCTTATTACGCAGTACCTAAGAAGCTTCAGTGGATAACGCTGCTTGCAACGAGCTACGTCTTTTATGCGTTTGCAGGGCTTGATTGCCTTGTCTTTATACTGTTTACTACGGTGTCGTCCTACGTCATATCTCGCCTTATGGCGAAGAATAAGACCGCCGAGGACGCCTATATCGAAGAAAACAGGGAGACGCTCTCAAAGGACGAAAAAAAGAAATACAGAGCATCGGAAAAGAAAAAAAGACTCGGCATACTCGTGCTCGGTCTTTTGCTCAACTTCGGTATTCTTGCCGTGCTCAAATATACGGCGTTTGCGCTGACTAACGTCAATTCTATTCTCGGTCTGTTTGGAGCTGACGGCTTTGAGATCCCCGATCTCCTCTTGCCGATGGGTATATCCTTTTATACCTTTCAGACTATGGGATATCTTATCGACGTCTATCGCGGACGCGCGGCGGCAGAGAAGAACATCGCAAAGCTCGCGCTTTTCGTGTCCTTTTTCCCTCAGCTCGTTCAGGGCCCGATATCACGCTTTTCAGATCTTGCCCATCAGCTGACCTCACCGCACGTATTCAGCGGTAAAACGGTATCTCTCGGACTTCAGAGAGTGCTGTGGGGATACGCTAAAAAGCTCATCGTAGCCGATAGACTTCTGGTGGCTGTCAAGGCACTTGCCACTTCTCCCGATACCTATGACGGCGCGTACGTATTGCTTCTGATATTGCTTTATTCCGTGCAGATCTACGCCGACTTTACAGGAGGCATAGATATCACCATCGGTATTGCCGAGGCTATGGGAATAAAACTTACCGAGAACTTTGACAGACCGTTTTCTTCAAAGTCCACTAAGGAATATTGGAGAAGATGGCACATTACAATGGGAAGCTGGTTCCGTGACTACATATTCCTGCCGCTCTCCGTATGCTCACCGATGCTCAGACTCAATAAAAAGCTCGGAGAAAAACTCTCTCGCAGAACTGCGGGAAAGATCGTAGCTTACGCCGCGAGTGCTGTGACCTGGTTTGCCACGGGCGTGTGGCATGGCGCTGCCTGGAACTTTATCGTGTGGGGAATGCTTAACTTCCTCGTGATAAGCGTCAGCGAGTCGCTCGAGCCTCTTTATGAAAAATTCCACGCCAAATTCCCACGCCTTACGGCGTCGGCGGGATACGGCGCGTTTATGTCGGTGCGTACCTTTTTGCTTATGGGAGTTATCCGTTCGCTCGATTGCTACCGTAACGTTGGCGTTACCTTTGCGGCGTGGGGAAGTATGCTTACCATGCGCGGTGTTGGAGATATTTTCTCAGGTGGCGTAGCTCAGCTCGGACTTGGCACGGCGGATATCGTCATTATTGTGATCGGTATTATGTGTATGTTTGCCGTAAGTAAGCTCGGCGAGAAGGGAAGTTTACGAGAACGCCTTTATGAACGCCCCGCGCTTTGCAGCGTAGTGTTCGGCGCGTTTTTCGTGTGCGTGATACTTTTCGGCGCGTACGGCGTCGGATACGATGCGTCACAGTTTATTTACGATCAATTCTGATCCCGGTGGAAAAGGAAACGGATAAATGAAGAAAAGAATAATTTGTGCTGTGTGCGTCACGCTTGCGGTAGTGCTTTTGCTTGCGGCGGCACAGATGCTTACAGTACCTAAATATACGGATAATACCGAGGGCTTGCTTACGCGTGAGTATTACGCAGAGGCAGGCGGCAACGACGTGCTCTTTATCGGTGACTGCGAGGTGTACGAGACCTTCGTGCCCGCAGTGCTGTGGGAGAAATACGGTATATCCTCTTACGTGCGCGGAAGCGCACAGCAGCTCGTGTGGCAGTCGTACTATCTGCTCGAGGACGCGCTGAGATACGAAACGCCCAAGGCGGTGGTATTTAACGTCCTCGCACTCAAATACGGCACGCCGCAGAGAGAGGCTTATAACAGAATGACGCTTGAGGGAATGAAGTGGTCAAGTTCCAAGATAAACGCCATCCGCACGTCAATGACCGATGAGGAATCAATGCTTGACTATATCTTTCCTCTTCTGCGTTACCATTCGCGTATAACTCAGCTCGAAAAGCAGGATTTTCAGTATATATTCGGCTCACCCACCGTGTCGCATAGCGGATATCTGATGAAAAAGGGTATCGTGCCTATGACTGACGAGCCGAATGAGGGAAAGGAATTGCTTGACTATACCTTGCCCGAGACCTCTATGGAGTATCTCGATATGATGCGAGAGCTGTGCGCCGAGAAGGGAATTGAGCTTATCCTTGTCAAAGCCCCCACGAATTCCTGGGGATTCTGGTGGTACGACGAGTGGGATGAGCAGATATGCGATTACGCCGAAAATAACGGACTTGCGTATTATAATCTTATCCCCAAGGCAGAGGAGATCGGACTCGATATGACTACCGATACGTACGATGCAGGAATGCACCTCAACGTTTACGGAGCAGAGAAGACCACCGAGTATTTTGGTCGTATTCTCGCGGAAGATCACGGACTCGCTTCGCCCGAACATACCGAAGCCGAAATATCGGCGTGGGTAGAGCGACTCGATCGCTATTATAAAGAAAGGAACGGATAATTATGAAAAATATTGTGAAGATGATCGCGCTTGTAATGGCGGTGCTGATGCTGTCAGTTTGCTTTTTCGCTTGTAATAAGGAAGAGAGCGATAATACCCCGAAAAGCTTTTACGTGACCTATAAGGGCGTGAAGATAGAGCTTGGTAAGAACGCTGATAATGTAGTTGAAAATATCGGCGACGTTTTGTCAGTCCACGAGCTTGGTGACTGCGGCGGTCTTGGTTCGCAGATCAAATATACGTATGCCTCTCTTGCCATCTACGTGCTCGAGGATAAGGACGGTAACGCGGTCATAGATGGAATTGAGCTTTATGATGATTCCATAACTACCCCCGAGGGCGTGTATATCGGAATGAGCGCGAGTGACGCTAAGGCAAAGCTTGGCGGTGCAAAGGAAAGCGGCAACGCGCTGACGGTAATTGACGGTAAATATTACGTCAAGGTAAAGCTTGACGGCGGTAAGGTTTCCGAGATCCATTTCGGAACAGACAGCGCCAATTGAGCTTTATTGCGCCATAATTCGTTGAAATAATTACGTAAAAAGCTCTTGCAAAATTGCGGGAGCTTTTTATTGTTGTTTGACGTGATAATTATAAATCTTTTTTTAGAAATTTGTAAAAAAGGGGTTGACAAACCCCTTTACATTTGATATAATATATGAGTCGCAGATGCTGGTATGGCTCAGTCGGTAGAGCACGTCATTGGTAATGACGAGGTCATCAGTTCGATTCTGATTACCAGCTCCAAAAAGCACTTCTTATGAAGTGCTTTTTTGTTTTATATACTTAAAAATCAAGAACGCCCCGTGTCTTTCATTCACATATTTTTTCTCACCCGACAAAGTCGGGTGAGGACTACTCTTCCGTCACTCGCCGCGCGCTTTTGGTGCACTTGGCGAGTGCCACCTTCCCTGACAAGGGAAGGCTTAATGTGAGTCGTTTTGTTGTTCTATGCATTTTTATTTTTTTGTAAAAGATTATTAATAAATCATCAGAAGCATAATTAATAACGACAACCCTTCCCCTGTCCGGGCCGGGGGCCCGCGTGCG
>JBGVPV010000048.1:0-8047 GCA_045127215.1 Eubacteriales bacterium
GGTGATTCTTCTTACACAAAGACATTTACCACTACAAACGGTTGGATCGTTAAGAATTCCGCAATTCAGTGCGGTGGTACTACCGATATGAACCCTCAGTTCACAGTTATCGGTGCGAACAACACATTCAAGGCAATTTGCCTCAACGGTAAGACCAGCGCTCCCGGTTCCCTTACTTCTCCCACGCTTGTAGACGGTGTTTCTAAGATAGTTATCAAATACACTAAGATGTTCACCGATACAGCTCTCTCTGTAACTATTACAGTTACAGACTCTAACGGTAACAAGTACACTGACGTTCTCTCCGTTACACTGGATAAGAACGACAAGTACACCGTTTACACACACGAGTGGGTTCTTGAGACTCCCGTAACCGGTGACTTCACCATTGAGATCGTAAACAACTGTCCCACATCTCAGAACAGCAACAAGGACCGTATCACAATCCTTGATCTCACTTGGGAAGGCGCGGCTCCTAAGCACGAGCACAGCTACGAGAACGTTACCACAACTCCCGCTACCTGCACAACAGCAGGTGTAGCAGTTCCTACCTGCTCCTGCGGCGACACACTTGAGGAAGTTGCAATTGATGCACTCGGCCACATCGACGAGAATCTTGACGTTGAGTGTGACAGAGAGGGATGCACCACCAAGGTGGCTCCCAAGGCTGATTCCGTTCTTTCCAACTTTACAGCTAACAATCTCGGATCCAAGCTTTCTGTAGGCAACTCATACTACGTTATAGGTACTATCGTAGAAGTTCTCGACTCTAAGAACGGTATCTTCCTTATCGACGACGGCACAGGCGAGACCTTCTACTTCAGACTCCCCAAGAATGCTGAAGACGTTTCACACGCAAGCTGGACAGTTAAGCTCGTTCTCGGTGACAAGGTTCAGGTTTACGGAAATATCAACAAGTACACCACTTCCTCTGCTCCCAACGGTCAGTACTATCCTGCAATGCAGTCCCCCGTTGTAACAATTCTTGAACAGCATCCTCACGATTTCACCGCAACTCCTGCGACGTGTAGCGCTCCCGCTTACTGTGCTTGCGGACAGAGCTACGGCGAGGCTCTCGGTTGTGCAGACAACAACGGCGACGATCTTTGCGACGACTGTGGCAAGAACGTAAAATTCGTTTACGAGTACGTTGAGATCAGAACAAATAACAACAGCGGCGTAGCTGACACAACAGCCGGCACTTACACTTGGAGCAACGACAACTTTGACGTTCAGGTAAACAAGGGTACATCCACTCAGCTTTACACTACCTCAAAGGATCACATGAGACTTTACAAGGGCAACAACCTTGTACTCACCAACAAGACCGGTCGCGCTGTTAAGACGATTACTGTTTACCTTACCAATGGAACTCAGATTGGCAACTTTGAAAAGTTCCTCACAGGATACACGTACACTACTGACGCAGAGAACTTCACCGTTACCATCACAATTGACTTCGCTGAGACTATTACATTTACAAATCCCAGCAGCAACGGTTCTACCACTCAGATCAAGGGTATAGAATTCGGTTACGAAAAGTAATTAAAACCATTTTTTCAACAAAGTCTTTTAATGTTTGCCGATTGACTTTTGAGTTTTGAATTAAAAAGACGCCCCGAACGATGGGAATTCCCATCGTTCGGGGCGATTTTTTGCTTTTATTTCTTGAGTTTTCTCTTTATCCTCGAGGCGATGACGTCGAGAGCGACTTTATTTCTGCCACCATTGATGATAAGGTCGGCATACTTTTTGGTAGGCTCAACGTATATCCCGTGCATGACCTTGACCGTGCTGACGTACTGATTGATAACGCCGTCAATATCACGGCCGCGCTCGGTTACGTCTCGACGAAGTCGGCGGAGAATTCTTTCGTCCGCATCCGCATCGGCATATATCTTGATATCAAACAGCTCACGCAATCTTTCATCGTGAAAGGTCAGAATTCCGTCAACGATAATGACGGGAGTCGGACACAGGCATGTGACCTCAGAGCATCGTGTATGTCTGCAAAAATCGTAATTCGGCACGTCGACGCACTCCCCTGCCAAAAGCTGACGGAGGTGCTTTACAAGCAGATCGGTATCCAGCGCATCAGGACAGTCGTAGTTTGTCTTAACTCTCTCCTCCATCGTAAGATGGTCCTGAGGCTTATAATAATTATCATAAGAAATGATAGTTATATCCTCGGGGAAAAGCTTTTTCAACCCCTCTGCAAAGGTGGATTTGCCCGAGCCCGTACCGCCCGCGATTCCTATCAACATTGGTTTTGCCATAATAATTCTCCCATTTTTTCAGATAATTAAGTATAACACACTTCTTCCCTCTTGTCAATCAAAATCCGACACTTTAATTTTTCGTAAGGACTTGAATTCCCACGACGCGTGTGATATACTGTATTCATAAACTTACGTTATACTGAAAAAACATACTGCTTAGTAAAGGAGGTAGATATTCTATGTCTACAATGGAAAAATGGGCAAGAATAAAATATCAGCCCGTACTCCCCTTAGGTGAAAACAACTCGCTTATCACCGGCTGCAAAAATCACGTTGAGCTTTCAAGAAATGCTGCCGAAGAGGGTTGCGTTCTTCTGAAAAACGACAAAAAAGCTCTCCCACTCAAAAAAGGTGAAAAGATAGCGATATTTGGATTGGCGCAGTTGGTTTACTACCGTGTCGGTCGCGGAAGCGGAAATATTTTCAGCCGATATGAGATAAACGTATATAAAGGCTTAAAGAGCAAGAATGACACGGTAGACATCTACGAGCCACTCGCAGAATTCTATCAGAATTATTTCGACGATCAGCACGCGCAAGGCATTGCCAACCGCTTTATGAAAGAGCCCGAGATCCCCGCAAATATAATAAAGGGCGCTTCCGAGTACGCCGACACCGCGATAATCACTATCTCCCGTTCCTCGTCAGAGGGGCGCGACCGATACAACGACGGTACTGACGATTATTTCAATCTCTCTGCAGGTGAAAAAGCTATGGTCGAGGCGGCTTGCAATAATTTTGACAAGGTAATAGTAGTGCTTAACGTAGGCGCGGTCATAGATACCTCTTGGTTTGCGAATAATGATAAGATATCCGCCGCGCTGATGATCTGGCAGGGCGGTATGGAGGGCGGTCTTGCCGCAGCTAACATACTCGTCGGAGAAGTAACACCCTCGGGTAAGCTTGTAGACACCTTCGCGGCAGATTTTGACGATTTTCCTTCTTCTGAGGGCTTTCACGAGTCCGAGGATTACGTAAAATACACCGAGGACATCTTCGTTGGATACAGATATTTTGAGACTATTCCAAATAAAAAACAAAGAGTAGTTTACCCCTTTGGCTTTGGTCTGTCATATACGGAATTCACCCTGTCAAAGCCGGTCGCGCGACTTGACGGCGATCAGATCACGGTAAGTGTGACCGTCAAGAACGTTGGCGAGACGGCGGGCAAAGAGGTAGTGCAGGTCTATTACAGCGCGCCTCTCGGAAGGATAACCAAGCCCGCCTTGGAGCTCGCCGCATTTGCCAAGACCAAAACTCTTGAAGTGGGTGAGGAACAGACGCTCGAGCTGAGCTTCCCCGTTTCCTCCATGGCGTCCTACGACGATATAGGTCAGGTCGCTAAATCCGCCTGGGTACTTGAGGGCGGTGAGTACGAGATACTCGCAGGCAACTGCGTACGCTCCCTTCAGAGTGCGGATTACAAGTACGTCACCGATACCGTCATCGTAGAACAGCTCACAGAATACCTGTCTCCTCGGAATCTCGGAAAAAGACTTCTCGCAACCGGTGAGTACGTCACCGTTGAGGATAGCGAGCCTATAAGAAAGACCTTCCCCACGAGTTATCACAATGAATATAAGCCCGTACCCGAAGGTGAAAAGCCGTTGACACTCATAGACGTGTTCAACGGAAAATGCACGCTCGACGAGTTTATTTCTCAAATAAGTGACGAGGAGCTTGCATCCTTGCTCAAAGGAAAAGACCCCTCGTGCGCCGCGGATACAGGCGGAATGGGAGGCTTGTCCAAATACGGAATCCCAACGCCCATGACGGCAGACGGCCCTGCAGGTCTTCGTATACCCAAAGTGACCGGAGTTCGTACCACGGCATTCCCCGTTGCCACGATGCTTGCTTGTACCTGGAACACCGATATTCTTGAAGCGGTAGGCAGAGCAGGCGCGCTTGAGTGTAAAGAAAATAACGTCTCTATGTGGCTCACACCAGCACTCAATATCCACAGAAATCCCCTGTGCGGCAGAAACTTCGAATATTACTCGGAAGATCCGCTGATATCGGGTAAGATGGCGGCGGCTCTGGTACGCGGAATACAGTCCGTAGGCATTGTAGCAACCCCCAAGCACTTTGCTTGTAACAACAAGGAAACCAATCGCAGAGAGTCGGATTCCATCGTTTCCGAACGTGCGATCCGCGAGATATACATCAAGGGCTTTGAAATATGCGTCAAGGAGTCTGATCCCAAGCTTATTATGACGGCATATAACATCATCAACGGTATACGTGCGTCCGAAAACGCAGAGCTTATTATGGGAATTTTGCGCGGCGAATGGGGATACAAGGGTCTTATCACTACCGACTGGGAAAATCACGCCTCCTTCGCGGCAGAGGTGAAAGCAGGAAACGACATTCGTATGCCCAAGAACGCGACCGAGGATATATACGAAAAGCTTCGCGAGGGTTATATAACGCGAGATGAAATTGCAGTCTGCGTAAAACGACTCCTCGAAATGATACTTTGGATGAAATAAAAAATAGGCTGTCTCAAACTGTATTTGAGACAGCCTATTTATTTTTTAGCCTCGATCAAACCGTCAGATACGGTTTACAGAGGCGCAATCTGCCCAACCGTGATGGAAAGGAACGTCACTCTGTCCGTCGAGGGCGTTATTAGGTCCTCTGTAAGGCAGTATCTCCTCCTCAAGCTCGGGAATCGACTCTGTCTTTCCCACAGCGTAGTCGGCAAGACGAACTCTCTGAGAGCGCAAACGAAGCAAAAGGCCGCCCAGGCGGATCTCCTGCACGTCAAAGCCGTGGGGCTTGTTATCGTGATACCAGAGCGCGCGGAATTTCTCAATAAAACGCTCAAGCGCCGCGATGGTGTTATCGTAATCGGCAAGCAACTCGCCAAGCGCTTCCCTGTCGCCCGCCTGATACGCCTCTCTTGTTCTGAGCCCCAGATCGTACTTGTAAGAAAGCACGTCAGAAAGAGCCGCCATACTGTCATAAAGATAGGCAAATTTACCGCCCGCCGCCGCAAGCGCTTTGAGCTTCGGAGTGATCTCTCTATACTGATCCCTGACGTCAGGACGAAGATCCTTATCAAAGATACCGAGGAAAGCATCGTTGTAAAGCAGATACTTATGAGTTCCCGAGAATGAACGCTTGACCTTGCCCATATCAACAGGCAGATCAAGTAGCATCATACCGTCATAATTCTCGCCTGTCAGCTCCTCGAATTCACGCTTGATCAGCTCCATATCCTCAACACCGTCATAAATGCGTCGGATAGCGTACAGCGAGGGGAGAGACGCCCAAGGAGAGCACTCCCTGCCATCATCGCCCCACATCGTGAGGAAAATATTATCCACGCCGTATTTACGGCAGGATTGCATAGCGGGCACCATAGTCTCCATGGTGTAGCAATTAGTAGGAACAAATCCGCTCCACACCCAAGCGCCACCGCCAAACCAAGTCTCGCCCGGGAATTTTTTGTGCGCCTCAAACATAACGTCATAATTTGTCCGATCGGAATGATAGTAATCCCAATAAACCTGCTCGACGCCCTCAGGACAGCTCGCCACGACCTCGTCGGTAATGATCTCGGGATCTTCTACGTAATACCTTCCGTGATTAGCAAGGCGGAAGAACATATCCGACCACATCATAGGCTTGAAATTATATTTTTTAGCTATCTCGATAACTCTTTCGAGATGCTTTTTAATGATCTCAAAGCGATTGCCAAAACCGTGCTTATCAAGATACTTTCCAAGGCCGAGATTGTGCGCCTCATCCATACCGATATGAATATACTCGGTGGTATAGCACTCACGCAAGCTCTTGAACATATTATCGATAAGCTCGTACGTTCTTTCCTCGCCCACAAGCAAAATAGCGTCTATATCCCTGATCTTGCGGTATTCACTCCAATGGAAAATCCCTTCAAGATGCGCAAGCGTCTGAATACAGGGTATCAGCTCCACTCCTATCGAATTACAGTACGCAACCATATCCTTAAGCTCGTTCTGCGAATATCTTCCGCGCAAATATCCAAAATACGGCTCACCGGGAACCTCATAAGTATCCTCGGTATAGAGCTGTATCATATTGTACCCAAAACTCTTGACAGTCTTTGCAAATTCCTTGACCTGCTCGGGTCTCATAACTGCATTTCTTGACATATCAAGCATAACGCCAAATCTCTTTGCCATAATCAAAATGCTCCATTTCTATCGCTGTTAGCAACCAAATTTATTAATTTAATTATATCAAAGAAAAAAATAGATGTCAATAGCTTTAACATACTTCCGAGCACAAAAAAGATCGACCGTAGGTCTGCAAAATTAGCGGTAAACCCAATAGCCTTCCCCAGTGGGGGAAGGTGGCACGCGAAGCGTGACGGATGAGGTGTTTTTCAACTTAAACTAACTCCTCATCCACCGCTGGCGCGGTCCCCCTTCTCCCACAGGAGAAGGCTTTTTTGTTATGCTGAAAGCAAAGAAAAAGCCCCGCATCGCGCGGGGCGAGAAATGTTATTTATCTGTACTTACTGTACTTATCTAAAACAGCTCTGTACTCGGAGTTTTTGAGAAGCTCTGCACGTCTACCGCTCGTAGCATTGGAACGATAATCAAGATTGAATTTGAAAAAGTTTTCGCTTCTCGCGTCTCCATAACAGTCAAAAGCATGATTCAATGCCTGATTTTTCGCTCTCATATCTTCAAGCTTTTTTGTCACACACAGGTTTTTATCCATAACTGTGATTACATGTTCATCCGTTCCGCCTCGATAGTTCAAGTCGTTTTCCATCCTGCCAAGGAAAGAACGCGCGAGCATAAGAAAGAATGCTTCTCCGGTTTCTTCAAATGCATTTAGCATCAGATCACCGTAATGTAATGCACGTTCAGCCTTTTGCTCCATCGAGAGAGAAGGATTGAAAAACACGGTTCTGCCGAGCTTATCTGCCGCAAAATCGACCAGCTCGTACATATTCTTTTGAACATGGAAATAATACTCGCTTGTGTCTTTTGCAAACAGCTGCTCGGTCTTTTGTCCGCTGGTGGTAAACCAATCGGTGAATTTTGCTTTGTAGATCTCAAGTGCTTCTTCCGTTTTGCCTTCCGCATGAAGAATTTTCGCACGCATATTCCACGCGCCAAGGCGCAAATTTTCTTTGGTGCAACCGCCGAGTATCTTTTCGCAGATAGCACAAAATTCGTCCTTGTGTTCAAGCAGAACAGCGGGATCGTTATCAGCCAAGTTACCGCCAATATTCCACATATAGTAGTGCATGATCCAATAATCATTAGGATAATCGCGATAAGCCTTGACGATAATTTCACGACCTTTTTTGTCATTCCAATGCTGTCTATACAGAGTAATTATTTCGTCAATTTCGGCTTGAATTTTTTCTTGATTATAGCCCATAAGTTCATCGAGTGTTACTCCGAAAAAATAAGCAAGCGGTTGCAAAAGTGTAATGTCGGGATAGGTTTCACCACGCTCCCATTTACTTACTGCCGCACATGTGACATTCATAGCAACGGAAAGCTGTTCCTGTGTAATGTTTTTTGCCGTACGCAAGCGCTTAATATTTGCACCAATAGTCATTTCCATAATAATACCTCCATTGAGATAAAAGTAAGCCGACGTCTTCTTCTGCTTATATTATAGCACAAAAACAAATTTAGTAAAGGTATTATTAGGAAACTTTGTGTTAACTCAAAGTTGAAAAAAGATAGTATTGGTATAGAAACGATTACACTTTTTCTACTTTCCCGACGCGCGCGTCTGAGGCAAGCATAGCGCGT